>JAGQVX010000138.1 GCA_020437755.1 Flavobacteriales bacterium | reverse complement strand
TCTAGAAATCCGGTTACGGCGACGCCTCTTCAAAGCGTAGTCTACGAAGTTTTGGGTACGGATACCAACGGCTGTGAGAATACGGCATTTGCTGATGTATTCGTGTTCCAGCCACCTCCCGAAATAATATGGGACACCACTATTGTAATTGGTGAAATTGTTAATCTGGACGCTTTTGCCGGTGAAGGGTACGATTACATTTGGGATCCTGACATGTGGTTATCGTGCGACACTTGCGCACAGGTAACGTCGATTCCACTTGAGGATATTGAATACACGGTTACCGTAACCGATTCCTTGGGTTGTTTCAGTGTGGTTTCGTACTACACCATAGAGGTGCTGCCGGTGTCGTCGATTGATGTACCTGACGCATTCACGCCAAACGGAGACGGAGTGAACGACATCATCTATGTGGATGGATGGGGCATCAAGGAGTTGCTCGAATTCAAGATCTACAACCGTTGGGGTGAACTGGTTTTTGAAACCTCCAACCTCGAAGAAGGCTGGGATGGATATTATAAGGAAGAGCTTCAGAATGTAGAGACGTATGCCTACGTTGTTGTAGCTATGACATATATTGATCCGGATCCGGTTACGAAGAAGGGATACATTAACTTACTCCGCTGATGGAACTACCGGGTTGTTAATGCGGTAGATATACACATCTTCGGAAGGATTGATAGGATTGAGTAGGTGTAGCCAGCGATCCAAAAATCCCGGTTCGCAATGTTTCTCAAACGTAATTCCACTGTACAACTCATTGGCTTGGTACACTCTGCGGTGCATATCCTCATTTTCAATAAAGAGGATATAGTTTGCGGGTGGATATCCGGGTAAGTTGCGTTCTTGTCGCTTGTAGACCTTAATCGGATCGATGGAGTTTGGTTGGTTAAAGTTGTTGTTCCATTGGTCCAGGTAGTAGCGGGGCGGTATGGATACATGATCGGTGTGGGAATACTCCCAAATGAAATTCGTGCAATCACCGCGCTCCCTCAACCAAAGCATAGATTCTACCAGGGATTTTTTGGTGTATGAGAAGGTGAACACACTTAGTGCCATCACATTGATGGACCAAAATAGCACCCACAGAGAGGTGTGTAACCATTTGGCCTTGTGCCAGAACAAGCTCTTATTGTACCACCGCATCCAACCCACATAGCCCACTGAAATTATGATGGGAATGATAGGGAGGATGAAACGCTCCTGCTTGTTGGGATAGATGGAATGAAACACCAGGAAAAGCAAAACCGGAACAATAAACGGAAGGTGTTTTTTGAACGGTTTGAAAAATCCAAACAGGAACAGCAGGGAAACGGGCGGAACCAGAAAACCGGCCAGCGTAAGCACATAATTGTACCACGGCGAGTTGGGATAATTGCCATACTCGGTGCTGTTGTAAGCGATGTATTCCCATAGCTGGGCAAATGGTTTATGCCATAAAAACAAATCGGAGATCTGCGTAAGAAAAAACACTGCCCCGGCCACCACGCCGTACAAGATGGCTCGCGACCAGTTTTTGGAGAATAATGCTACAGCTCCGGAACCCGCTACGATAAGCACTACCTGGTACCGGATTCCAACGGCGATTCCGGCGAGGATGCCGGCGAACAGGAAAGGAGTCCAGCGCCTCGTTTCATCGCCTTTCATGAGGAAATAGAACATCCCCATCAAGGGTGGGAGGCAGGTCATTTCAACCAACTGGCGTACGCTGAAATTGGGCAAAAAGGCAAACAACGCGAGCATCAAACCCACCATGCGTGCCTCTTTCTTGCCCGCAAGGAGGTGCGCAATGCGGAACCCATAGTAAATGATACCGAGGGAATACACTGCATGAAGCCCACGAATAATGAGCATTTGAGTATCCGGATTTTGAATTCCCACAGCTTGAAGAGCTTCAAGGACAAGCCAAATGATGCCTACGTAGAAAAAGCTGAGATTGACCGGTCCGACTGAGTTTTCGGTCCAGGGAAGCCATTTATTGTAGTCAAAGCCATCGGCCCAGCTTCCAGCCGCTTCCATTACGAGGAAGTGGTCATCCACCATGAGGTAGCCGCGCGCAAACCACATGGCCAGGAGGCGCACCATCAAGCCAATGGTAAGAACAAACATCAGGGGATGCTCATTCCAGTGTTTGCGAATAAAAGCTACGAATACGGGCATCGATATCAGGTCTGGATCACTCCGGTATTGTAAGCGTGATCTGCTTTTTTGTTGTTGGCGGCTTCGATTCCCATTGAAATCCAGGTTCGGGTGTCTCCGGGATCAATGATGGCATCCAGCCAAAGACGCGATGCAGCATAGTAAGGCGAGGTTTGTGAGTCGTATCGCGATTTGATGCGGTCGAACATCTCCTTTTCTTTCTCAGGATCAATTTCTTCGCCTTTGGCTTTCAACGAAGCCATTTCGATTTGCATCAACACTTTGGCCGCTTGTGCACCTCCCATTACGGCCACTTGTGCCGTTGGCCAGCCTACAATAAGCCGGGGATCGTAAGCCTTTCCGCACATGGCGTAGTTGCCTGCGCCGTACGAATTACCTACAATAACGGTGAACTTGGGAACAACCGAGTTGCTCATGGCATTCACCATTTTAGCGCCGTCTTTGATGATCCCTCCGTGTTCCGATCGGCTGCCTACCATGAATCCGGTGACATCCTGCAAAAACACCAAAGGGATATTCTTTTGATTGCAGTTCATAATGAACCGCGCTGCTTTGTCGGCCGAGTCGGAATAGATCACTCCGCCAAATTGCAGTCCGTCTTTCTTTGACTTGACCATGTCGCGCTGGTTGGCGACAATTCCGACGCTCCACCCATCAATTCGGGCATATCCACAAATAATCGTTTTGCCATAGTCGGCTTTGTACTCCGTAAACTTGGAATCATCTACCAGACGGGCTATGAGGTCTTTGGTAGAGTAGGGCTTGCTCCGATCTTCGGGGAGTACGTTGTAAATGTTGGTATCTCGGGGCAGCACCGTTTCGGCACGATCGAAGCCTGCCTTTTCGGAAACCACTCCCATCTTATCGATAAGGTCTTTAATGGTATCCAGACAATCTTTGTCGTCTTTTGATTTATAGTCGGTTACGCCCGACAATTCACAGTGCGTTGTAGCTCCGCCGAGGGTTTCGTTGTCGATATCTTCACCAATGGCGGCCTTTACGAGGTACGAACCGGCCAGAAAGATGGTGCCTGTTTTATCTACAATCAAGGCCTCATCACTCATGATGGGCAAGTAAGCACCGCCAGCTACGCAGCTGCCCATGATGGCAGCTATTTGGGGAATCCCCTTGCTTGACATAACAGCGTTGTTGCGGAAAATTCGTCCGAAATGCTCCTTGTCAGGAAAGATTTCATCTTGCATAGGCAGGAAGACCCCGGCGCTATCCACCAAATAAATAATGGGCAGGTGGTTTTCCATGGCTATTTCTTGAGCGCGCAAGTTCTTCTTGCCGGTCATAGGAAACCATGCACCGGCTTTAACTGTTGCGTCATTGGCCACAACGATACACTGTTTTCCGCGCACGTAGCCTATTTCAACTACAACACCTGCAGCCGGACAACCGCCGTATTCCTTGTACATATCGTTGGCAGCCAACGCCCCGATTTCAATTCGCTCGCGGTCTTTGTCGAGCAGGTAATCGATGCGTTCACGTGCCGTGAGCTTGCCCTGTTGGTGTTGTTTTTCAATCTTCTTCGCGCCGCCCCCCTTAGCAATCTGATTCAGATTATGCTCCAACTGGGAAACCAGCTGCTTCATTTTGTCTTCGTTCTTGTTTGCCTCGAGATCTTGCTTTTCGTACTTCGCCATGGATGTTGAATTGATTTGGTAAATCTACCTGCTTTTACAATGCATTTCCGCTCACAAAACAACGAAAAAATGAAGTGTGTTCGCGGTAGAAATCAGGAATACATGAATTCCCAGGCAGATCGGTAATAGCCGTTTTGTTCGCAGTAGTCAATAAATGCAGAATAAAAGCTGTCCTGACCAATGGTAGCGCTATCACCAATCACCACGAGTTTCATTCGTGCCCTTGTGAGAGCCACGTTCATGCGGCGGTAGTCTTTGAGGAAACCAATTTCGCCGTTCTCGTTGGATCGAACGAGCGAAATGTAAACAATGTCCTTTTCCTGACCTTGAAAAGAGTCCACCGTATTGACTTCTACCTGATTACTTTGAAGCAGTTCCTGCAATTCGCGAAGTTGTTCGCGATAAGGCGTGATGACTCCAATGCTGGCTGCTGGCGGGTAGTTACTTTGTTCCAGGTGGCGGCCCAATAGTTGGGCTTCTTCCGGATTGTAGCGACTCAAACTGGCTTCTCCAATCTTTTCCATAAATCCGCAACCGGCGGTATCTACAAATTCCACGGGTAGTTCGTCTTCTCGAATCAGTCGGGTAGCTACTGATTCATGAGCCTGAAGTTTCCCGTCATAAAAGTGGTGATTGCTGTAATGCATGATTGCATTGTGCATTCGGTATTGCGTATCCAGCAGTGTGGGGATTCCGGGAAGGACATTTACACGTTCCAACAAGGTTTTTGACAGTCCGGCTTTTTCTGCTTCCATGCTCTTAACCGTGGGCGGCAATTGCAATGGATCTCCACTCAGTACGATCTTTTCCGCTTTCAAAGCCGGAATCCAACACAAGGGCTCCAGGGCTTGTCCTGCCTCATCTATCACGGCCGTCTTGAACTCCTGGTCTTTGAGGTGGAAGTGATTGGCACCAACCAGAGTACATACCACCACCTGCGCCTGAGCCAATGTGTCTTTCACGATATAGTCTTCCAGTTTTCGGGCTTCTTGTCGGAGGTTGGACGCTTCTTTAAACAATGCGGAGCGTTGTTCCCGTTCAGCTTTTCCAAAGTTGCGCTTGTATTGATAGGCCATTTTGCGAAACTCTTCCGCGCGCTTTTTATAGTTCTTGATTTCCGGAAAATCTTTGTGGTCTCGAATCTGCATATCCAGAGTCGATTCCAACACTTTCGCGTGAATCTTCGGGACGTTTCCAATACGAACTACGTTGAGGCCCGATTCAATGAGTTTGAACGCCAGGTGATCAATAGCGGCATTGGATGGGGCGCAGGCCAGGACCCGACCTTCCTTTTTGACCAGTTGACTGATTGCAGCCGCGATGGTTGTGGTCTTTCCGGTTCCCGGCGGACCGTGCACAACGGCAATATTTTCACTGCTAAGGATATGATTCACGGCAGTGTTTTGCGAAGTGTTGAGGTGGGGGAGTTCCACCATGTGGTTTGGATTAACTCCTGCGTTGATGTTGCCCTGGGCGCATTCGCGCAAATGGTAAAGGCGTCCCTTTTCGGCATTCAACACCTGTTGCAGCGCATATTCTCCTTGTTCAAAGGTGCGCAAATCGAAGAGTAAATTAACTCCCAGCCGACGTTCATCTTCCCAATCGGGTACTTCGTCCTGATGGAGGATAATGCGTATTTCAAAGGCATCAATATCCTGTACCACTCCGGTAGCCGTTTGCTCAACCGCCTCTTCAAATATGGAAACACTATCGCCTACCTGAAACTTCGCCGGACCCGCATCTCCCGGATTTCGTTTGAGGGTAACAACCGGTTTGAACGACATGCCAAATCCGGTGTCGGTGAGGCGAAGCGGAAACCAGGTAACGCCCTCTTTTTTACGCTGGGCGATAGAAGAGCCTTTGAGGAGCTCTTCGAATTGTCTCATCTCCTCCTGCTTTTCCAATTGAAAAGCCTTGGCCAATTGTGCGATGTATTCCTGTGCTGAAGTCATGTCAAAAAGAAAGGCCGTCCTGAACTCAGAACGGCCTTCAAATATACTGTGGTTAGATCTATTTCGTCAAAAGCGTGATGTGTCCTTCGAAGTTTTCCCATGAACCATCATTGTGAAGGATTTCTACAATGTAGTAATAGGTGCCTTCTGAAACTTCACCTTCCGCTGGTCGCCATACTTCCTGATGGTAGCGTTCGCTTTCATGCATCAATTTACCCCAACGGTCGTAGATTTTCACCTTCGATCCCGGATATGCCTCGATTCCTTCGATAACCCATCCATCGTTTGATCCATCATTGTTAGGCGTAAAGACGTTTGGAATGATCAGATTGCAAATTTCGACTGCAACTTCAACATACCCACTAGCCATGCAATCATCCTCAATGTAGATGGTGTAGACGCCCGGATAATACCCTACAAAGTCCCAGTTGTCGGAAGTTTGTCCCAGGTAGAGGTCCAATGTGTCCGTAGGATAAGTAAAGGTGTAGTTTCCGGTGCCACCATCCAGGTTGATGATTTGACCAACTCCGTACAGACATGCATAACCGCCGTCGGCTGTGATCTCCGTTCCGGGGTTGAGGACGATAACGTTAACTACTTCACTAACGGTTCCACCACAGGCGTCGAGTACGGTTACTTCGTAAGAGGCGTCTGTAGTAGGGTTTACATCAATTGATTCACCCTGACCTCCCGGATTCCAAACAATGGTGTAGTTGGGGAATCCTCCTTGTGGCGTTGCGTTTAGCGTTACGGTTGTGCCCGGACATGGAGACGTTACATCATCGGTGAGCAGCTCCAGGGGCTCAGCTTCTACTACAATTACCTCCACTTCGTCGGTATCCGCACATTCGGGGAATCCAACGGGGAAAACGGTGAGTGTGTAGGTTTGCGATTGAGTCACATCCAATACCTGGGGATCCGAAATGTTGTAGCCTTCAAGTCCCATTTCAGGAGTCCAGGCATAAGTGATGTTGTTGAAAGGAGCCTGAGTGATGGCTGAACCATCGAGGAATAAGTCGTCACCACAAAACGTTACATCCGGACCAGCATCTGCGTCGATATCTACAACGTTAATGGTGTAAGTTTCTTCGAAAGTACAACCATGGTTGTTCAGGGCAGTAAAGACATAGTCATACGAACCACCTTCAGTAGGCATGATCGTGATTGTGCTGCAATCGGCGCTTGTGCCTGTAATATTTGGCCCCGACCAGTATGTTGAATCACAATCAGTTCCTATCGAAGGAGTGAACGTTAGGTTTTCCGGGTAGAGGGATGGATCCATCTCTACCGTCCAGTTGAATATAAAGCCGTTGTCCGATCCCCACATGTCGCACACCTCTATTTCCCAGGTTCCGTTGAGCGGACAACCGATCAAGTTGGTCCATGGATCAACGCTATCGTATACTCCGGAAGGCAATGTTGAGAATCCGGCGCTTTCATCTGCCCAGGTGCCGTTGGTAGCATCGGGCGACCACCAATAATCATAGCCTACACCCGAAACAAGTGGAGTAAAGTCATCATCAACAGGTTCTCCAAGGAACGTGCTGCCACCACCTTGTTGGTGAACCGTTATGGATTGTCCGTTTGGACAAATAAAAGTGATCACGAGGTCACCCATGTACGAGTGCTCAAAGTTGATGTAGAAACTTTCCAGGTCGTTGATGTCGTCGATCTCTTCTCCCGGAGGAAAGATATTGTACGTGATTTCGCTCGAGAAGCATTCCGACTGATCATCCGGAATAAACAACTCGCCGCCTTCAATTCCGTCTGGAATTGCCGTCCAGGTTACTGGCGTAGCGGTACCGGTGATGTCGAGTTCAGCACCCAGACACATCGATGGTCCACCACTCAATTCGATAATGGGGTCATTGCTGACGTAAACCAATACGTCAATCAGGTTGTTGCTTGAACATTCGTTATCGTCAGTAACAAAGAGTTGCATTTTGTATGCACCCGGCGTGTCAAATGAATGGGTTACTACCGGCCAATCGGTGGTGTTGGTTGTGCCATCTGCAAATTGCCAGGTCCAGCTTTCAATGGTCTGACCATCTGCGAAAACGGTTGGACTTGCATCCATGGTGATTTCATCGCCAGGACATACGCGCAATGGAATTTCACCTTCGAAATCCACCGCTACAACCGGACGAATACATGGCAGTCCGCATGAAATCTCAGCGCCGAAGCTCCCTACATCCGATCCATCGCTGGTCCAGTGAAGTGTGAGGCATCCGGTTGGGTTGAGGTCTGAACTTGTAATGTCTACTTGCTGAAGATCGGTGCCCGAGTAGGTTCCGATAACCGGTGCCGCATCTGAATCTCCATCGTAAATAGTGAGGAAGTCTCCCGCACCTACGTTGAAAAAGTTCCAGGCCAGATTGAGGTAGGTTTCGCCAGCTTCCGGACAAATAGTCATGGTGATGTCTTCGTTGTTGCCGTAGTCAGCGGCGCTAAGTCCGGTGTCAACAAGAAATCCCTGACAGGTGGTGAGCGTAGTGTTGGAGATTCCGTTTTCCTGGGCGTTCAGTCCCAATACGGCACCCCATCCAACGAGGAGTGTAGCGATAATTTTCTTCATTATCTCTGAGTTTGCTTAGTACCCGCGTTAATTTTGTTTCTCTCGTAAAGCGTTTCCACACGTGCTTTCGAGTAGATGAGCAACACCATGCCGTTTTCAAAGCAATACGTGGTGTGCACGTTTTCGTCTTGAACGAAATTGTATTCCAACAAGTTGAAATCTTCCGGATTGTCAATTTGAGCCGCTTCACCGGTTACGCGGTGCTGCAGTTCAGCAGCCGGGATGCATCCTTCGATATCTTTGCGTTGTTGTGCAAAGGCATATCCCTTTTCAGCCTGAAAATTGAGCATGTCAATCTCGGCGGCGGCCATTTCCGATAATTCCTGAGAGGAGTAGGCGGCTTTCACTTTGTCGCTCGCGAATTCCATTTGGCCTTGTGCCAAAGCAGGAAAAACCAGCAACAGCGCCCAAAAGAGGTGTTTCATTTCCTTGAAGTTTGGTTTCATTGAATCTAAGATGCAGCCATTCGGCAAATGGTTGCCCGCCGAATCCACATTTTACAAAGTAACATATTTATTCTGTTACATGTGTAAGGAATGGTTGGGTAGAAGCAATGAAATAAGCTTCAGCAAACCGCTAATTCGTGTGAGGATTCATGAATCAGCCTCACCACACAGTTGCAAAAGTCTCACTAACTTGAGGTATTGAGCATGAGTCGACGCTGAAATTGTTGGGTAATAAAGCCTTGTGTTCCTTGCGGGGCGGGGGAT
>JAGQVX010000137.1 GCA_020437755.1 Flavobacteriales bacterium | reverse complement strand
TCGACGACGACTCTTGCGAATACGATTCATGTGCAGGTTGTACCGATATGGAAGCATGTAACTACGATATGGAGGCAACCATCGACGACGACTCATGTGAATACGATTCATGCGCAGGTTGTACCGATATGGAAGCATGTAACTACGATATGGATGCGACCATCGACGATGGTTCTTGCGAATACGGAGCATGCGCAGGCTGTACCGATTCTGCAGCGTGCAACTACAATGCAAATGCTTCCGAAGATGATGGATCATGCGAATACGATTCTTGTGCAGGTTGCACAGACTCAACCGCATGCAACTACAACGCAGATGCAACTCAAGACGACGGATCATGTGAATACGATTCTTGTGTGGGTTGTACAGACTCATCCGCATGCAACTACAATGCAGATGCAACCGAGGACGATGGTTCGTGTGAATACGACTCCTGCGCAGGTTGTACCGATTCAACCGCGTGCAACTTTGACGCAACGGCTACCATCGATGACGGCTCTTGTGAATACGGTTCTTGTCCGGGATGTATGGACTCTACCGCCTGCAACTTCAATCCGAATGCTACCGAAGACGACGGCTCATGTGAATACACATCGTGCCTGGGTTGTACGGATGCAACAGCTTGCAACTACGACATGATGGCCACTATGGACGACGGATCTTGCGATTATGAATCTTGTTTGGGTTGCACCGACAGCACAGCAACAAACTATGATTCTACAGCAACTATCGACGACGGAAGTTGTGTATACGATTGTACACTGCCTGAATTGAGCTTTACCGTTGAATGCGACGGTACTGACCTCGCCAATTTCAATGTTAGTGTCATGATTTCCGGAGACTCGGATGGCTGGCCATTTGTGCTGACCAACAATACAAATGACGATGAGATCACTATTGACGGCATGGGAACGGAAGACCTGGGAACATTCGCCAATGACTCTCAGGTTATTTTCACCCTTACCTCAACTTCACTTGGCTGTGAAATGATGTACGGTCCGTTTACTGAAAACTGCGACACACCCGATTTAATTGATGAGCCTGTGACCCTTACGTTTGGAATTTATCCAAATCCATCGGATGGTAAGTTCACGGTTCACAACACTTTGGCCAATGCAGAAGTGCAAATCGATGTAATGAATGTTGTTGGGCAACTGATCTACACCCATACTACCGAAAGCAACGAACACGGTAAAGTGGAGATCAATACTCAAAACGACCTCGCCATGGGCAATTATTTGGTGCGCATCCAACAGGGTGACAACGTCCAGGTAATCCGTATGGCTATACGATAAAACCCGCATTTTTCGAGGAAGCCGGCCATTGTGTCGGCTTTCTTGTTTTATACAAGTAAGGCATTCGCCAAATGCGGGGGCACATGGTTTATAGGAACTCGCTTGCTTTGGAAGGAAATTGAAACTTGGACGTCAAACCTCTCAGACTCCGGGTTGGGCATACGTATTTTGAATCAACCGGATGGTATGAGCGTGACAGCTTTCCGATTAAAAACACCTGCAATCCCAAATAAATCCTAATTCCTACGACGCCGGTCGCTATTTATACTAATTTCAAATTGTAACCGATGTTACTTTGGAACCCAAATCGGGAAACTAGATTTGCGAAGTAATCAATCTAAAATCACACAAGATGAAAATAGAACAATTATATACGGGCTGTCTTGCAGAAGCTGCCTACTACATTGAGTCCAACGGCGAAGTAGCCATTATCGATCCCCTTCGCGAAACGGCTCCATACCTCGACAAAGCCAACGCTGAAGGCGCCAAGATCAAATACATTTTCGAAACTCACTTTCACGCAGATTTCGTTTCAGGTCACCTTGACCTGGCTGAAAAAACAGGTGCTTCGATTATCTACGGACCAACAGCCTCAACTGAATATGATATTATCCAGGCTACCGACGGACAGTCGTTCCAGTTGGGCAACATCACCATTAAAGTGCTCCACACTCCGGGACACACCATGGAGTCGAGCTGCTTCCTCTTAATTGATGAGAACGGGAAAGACCACGCACTTTTTAGTGGTGACACCTTGTTTATTGGCGATGTAGGTCGCCCTGATCTTGCAGTGAAAAGCGACTTGACTCGCGAGGATCTCGCAGGTCTGCTGTTCGATTCACTCCGAAACAAAGTCATGACCCTGGCCGATGACGTGATCGTTTATCCTGCCCACGGTGCCGGTTCAGCTTGTGGCAAAAACATGAGCAAAGAAACCTGGGATACACTTGGTCACCAAAAAGAGGTCAACTACGCACTGCGCGCGGACATGACCAAGGAAGAATTTATTAAAGAGGTTACCACCGGTATCCTTCCTCCTCCAGCCTACTTCGCCAAGAACGCGGCCATGAACAAGACCGGCTATGAAAGTCTGGACGTGGTTATGGAACGCGGAACGGTAGCGCTTGACATCGACACATTTGAGGCAATGGCCAATCACGAAGGAGCTCTGGTTATCGATACCCGTTCGAAAGGCGAGTTCGTGGCCGGACATATTCCCAACTCGATCTTCATTGGAATCGATGGTAGTTTCGCTCCGTGGGTTGGTGCCTTGATTCCTGATTTGAAGCAACCGATCATCATCGTATGTGAAGAAGGTCGCGAAGAAGAAATCGTAACGCGATTGTCGCGCGTGGGCTATGACAACACCCTGGGTTACCTCAACGGTGGATATGCAGCGTGGAAGGCAGCCGGTAAAGAGGTAGCGAGCATCGAATCCATTTCGGCTACTGCCCTCGAAACAGCTATGAACGGCGGAGAAGTAACGGTATTGGATGCACGCAAACCAGGCGAATTCAGTGCTGAACACGTTGAAAATGCGGTAAGTCTTCCATTGGACTACATCAACAACCGCATGAACGAACTTGACAAAGACACAACCTATTATATTCACTGCGCCAGCGGCTACCGATCGGTGATTTTCGCTTCGATCCTGGCTGCGCGTGGTTTCGATAAATTGATCGATATCGACGGCGGATACAAAGCCATTACCGAGAATACTTCTATTCCGGTAACTGACTACGTGTGTCCTTCGACGTTGAAGAACTAACACAGAGGTTTATACGGTGAGCCGGTCGCATTCCAACGGGAAAGCGACCGGCTTTTTTTTGCACCTACTCGTCGTTCCATATGCAATACACCCCTTCAAGTCATACATAGGAACGCAAGATATTTCTATCTTACCGCTCCAACCCGTTCAATCGGGAAACGCAATGAATAAAGGAAAAAGCTATGGATTTGAGGATCAAGTCATTCGACGAATACAAGGAAAAGTATAAGCAAAGTGTGGACAATCCCGATGGGTTCTGGGATCAAATTGCGCGCTCCTTCATTTGGCGAATGCCTTATCATACTGTATGTGAATGGAATTTCGAGCAACCCGATGTAAAATGGTTCCTCGGAGGAAAGTTGAACATAACCGAGAATTGCCTGGATCGTCACCTTGAACAACGGGGAAATAAACTGGCTCTGATCTGGGAACCCAATGATCCGAAAGAACGATTTGTGCGCTGGACCTACCGCGAACTTTACGAAAAGGTGTGCGAATTTGCTAATGCGCTCAAAGCACAAGGCATTCAAAAGGGCGACCGCGTAGTTGTGTACATGCCCATGATTCCGGAACTCACTGTAGCTGTCCTGGCCTGCGCTCGCATCGGAGCTGTTCACTCTGTAGTTTTTGCCGGATTTAGCGCCATGGCCATTGCCGACCGCGTGAACGATGCACAAGCTAAAATGATCATTACCGCCGATGGCCTTAACCGGGGAGCAAAGCAAGTGCCGCTGAAACGCGTTGTGGACGAGGCCCTTACCCATTGCTCTTCAGTGAATAAGGTCATTGTATACAATTGCCTGGACTGGTCGCCCAATATGGCGCCCGGTCGCGACTTGTGGTGGCACGATGCGGTGAATGGAATGGCAAAAGAGTGCCCCGCCGAAGAAATGGATTCGGAGGATATGCTGTTCATTCTCTACACTTCCGGTTCAACCGGAAAACCCAAAGGAGTGGTTCATACGCACGGCGGATATATGGTGTACACGGCTTACACCTTCCAAAACGTATTTCAATACGAAGAAAGCGACATTTACTGGTGCACAGCCGACGTAGGCTGGATCACGGGACACAGCTATATTGTGTACGGTCCGCTCCTTTCAGGAGCTACCACTTTAATGTTTGAAGGCGTGCCCACCTGGCCCGATCCGGGTCGTTTTTGGCAGGTGTGCGATAAACACAGCGTGAACCAGTTTTACACGGCCCCCACCGCTATTCGCGCACTCATGGCCTGTGGCGATGACCATGTGTTGTCGTACAGTCTGGATTCCATCAAAGTCCTCGGCACCGTTGGAGAGCCCATCAATGTGGAAGCGTGGCGCTGGTACCATATTCATGTGGGCAAAGAACGTTGTCCAATCGTTGACACCTGGTGGCAAACCGAAACCGGAGGAATCATGATTTCCGGTCTGGGAAATCTCAGCCCAATGAATCCTGCGCATGCCGGTTATCCGCTGCCGGGGATTCAACCCGTGCTGTTGGATCAGGAAGGAAATGAAATTGTCGAAAACGGAGTCGAAGGCTACTTGTGCATTAAACATCCCTGGCCCAGTATTTTGCGCACTACCTATGGTGATCATGAGCGTTGCCGCGTGACCTATTTCTCACATTATCAGGGTCATTACTTCACGGGCGACGGCGCTAAGCGAGATGAAAACGGCATGTATCGCATTATTGGACGGGTGGACGATGTGATCAACGTGAGCGGACATCGATTCGGTACGGCAGAGATTGAGAACGCCATCAATTCCAATAAAATTGCTGTTGAATCGGCGGTAGTGGGCTATCCACACGACATCAAGGGGCAGGGCATTTATGCCTACGTGGTGTGCGAAAACATTCCCGAGGATCAGGAAGTTGCTCGTGCAGAAATCATTGAAACCGTAGTGGAACACATCGGTAAAATCGCCAAGCCCGAAAAGATTCAGTTTGTCAGCGGTCTGCCCAAAACACGATCAGGTAAAATCATGAGGCGCATTCTCCGCAAAGTGGCTGAAGGAGAGCCCGATAAATTGGGCGATACTTCAACTCTTCTCGACCCTCAAATTGTTGAGGAAATTGTAAGTGGCGCGTTGTAGATTGGGCCCTTTGCCTTGAGCGTGCGCTGTCTTTTTAAAAAGTTCAAGGCATTCGCCAAATGGTGAACGCGCTCAAAAGATCCGTTCTACGTGTTCAGGTAATGAGTGTCCAGAAATCGGCAATGATGCAGGTTGTGGCCTACGGTCATAAAACCCAATGACCGAGCCGTGTACACCACCTCATTGGCTGTTCCCCGGAAATCCATCATGCTGTCGCTCATGTACTGGTACAGCGTGATCGTAGCCTCGCGCACAGCGATATACTCGTTTATCATTTCACTGAACGGTTCGGAACCACCTGCCACATTTCGAATGTATTCATCCTCGTCAAACCCGGGTAAAGGTGTAGCGTCAAATCGCGAGAATCGCATGGCGCGATATGCATAGACTCGCTCACAATCAATAATATGCCTCACCACCTCACGCACAGTCCACTTGCCTGCCATGTACGCATGGTTCTCCAGCGCTGGGGAAATTTTTCGAAACACGGCCAACGACTCGTCCCTGCTCACGACGAGTTCGTGCAGCAGATCGCTGGTCGGCACCAGATCGAAGAAATAATGGCAATACTCCGATGCGTCGTTGTAGTGGGATTTGTTTTTCATAATGATTTTGTCAATGTGTACCATTTCAATTCATGGATTATAACTGCTATTCGCCAAGCTTTCCATTCAAAAATTCCGAATACTCGGCAAGATGAAAAAAATGCGATCTAAAAAGCGCCATTACATGTCCACAATGATATTCTCTACAGTGCTCGGGCTTTCCAAAAGCAGCGTATAGCTGCAGTTGGTTTTCAGAAGGGACACTCGAATCCTCCGTGGCATAAACAAAAAACACATCCTGTGGCATTCTTTGCGCAGCATAATCCGACGGGTCATACAGAATGCAATTATTTAAGACGGTCTGAAATTCAGCATCTGATTCAATACCTTCCTCCATCATTCTTGTTTCCCTGTACTTCGATACCGTTCGTTGATTTGAATTTGTTACGACATCTGATATTCGGCAGCCACCAAGCAACAATACACACGCCTTGATTCTTTCATCAGCACAGAAAGCCAAACTCGAGTACATCGATCCCAAACTAGCCCCCCACAGGAATACATTGGCCGTATCTACTTCTTCGTAAGACTCCATCACATCTACAGCTGATCGAATCACAGAGACCAGTGACAATAATCCATTGCCAAACGCTGAAAGACTCATCGTATCCGTAGACAGTTGAACAACGGGTTCAACGATCAAACAATGGTAACCCTCTTTTAAAAAATGTCTGACTACACTTTTCTCTCGCGAACTGACCCCATTGATAGGCGGTGCAATGATAAGGAGCGGGCATTTGTCCTCATTTTTGAAGCGGTAAAAGTGGCCTTTAGCCTCGTAATTAGCTAGTGTTTCCGGGTTCTTAACTTCAAAAAAGATTTGATATTCATCAAATAGTGATTTCTCCCTCACCATGGACGCGCTTGTGACCCCACCTGAACGAAGGTGCGGAATTTCAGTTTGCCCAATCAGTTGGATTGGCATCACAAATACCGACCAGATCAGAAAACAACCCAAACAAAATCCCCGACTTAAAAAGTCACCGCGTATTACCATATTTATCCCGCATAAACCATCAACCCCTATTCATTCTGAAAATTGATCATCCAATTGATCCCAAATTTATCGGAAAACTCGCCAAAATAGGCACCGAAAAACATATCTTCAAGGGGCATGGTGACTGTACCGCCTTCCGAAAGAGCGTCAAACAAGCGTCTGGCTTCTTCCCGACTTTCGGGCTCCAAACAAATGTGCATGTTGTTACCGCGGGTCAACTTGAACCCCATTTCTTCGGGTGCATCGGTGGCCATCAACAGGTGATTGCCCAAAATAGGTAATTGCACATGTAGTACCATATCCTTGATGGATTCAGCAACAGGCGGATGTTCGGAATCAACAGGGATATCGCCAAATCGTTGGATGCCCTTTCCCAGGAACTCAGACTTGAAAACCGAGCGATAGAAGTTCATGGCTTCTTCCGTGTTTCCGGGGAAGTTGAGGTAAGTTGTGGTTCGTACTGAACTTCCTTTTCCAAGTTCACTTCTTAATTTGAACTGCATTTCGATATACTGATCCAAATTCTCCAAGGCCATTGTAAACCCTTCCTTAAAGCCCATGCTAATTATGAGCTCCAAATCCTCCAGGCTATTGTATTGAGCGTGGATGTGAACAACTGTACTTTGACCACAATCTTCGAAATTATTGGTCCAGAGGGTTCTCGGCATCGAAGTATTGATTACTCCTACTTCATCGCAAAATGCATCCAGACCGGTGAAACTATTGCCGTGATCTATGGTGTGGTAGTCATTTTTACACCAATGCTTCTCGTCGGTCGGACTTACCATGGCGTACAACCACATGCCCCCTTCCCGGAAGTCCATCGACTTTGTCTCTGTTCGGTAAGGCTTTGGCGCCCACCATTGATCGAGGATTGCCGGATTGGTCCAGGCTTCCCATACGAGGCCTTTATTGGCGGCAAATTCTCGCTTGACCGTAATAGTATTGTTTGATTTGTCGACTCTAAAGTCAAACTGTAAAATGCTGTTCATTTCTGCTGTGATTTTAATTGCTCCAGTACGTCATCCAACTGATCGAAGCGCTTGGCCATGAGCTGCTTAAACCGGGTTAGCCATACTTCTATTTCATTCATTTTCTCCGAATTCAAATGGTAGAATATTTCTCGTCCTTGCTGCTGCTGTTCGACAATTTCACACTCCGTCAATACCCGCAGATGCCGAGACACCGCCTGCCGGCTCGAACTAAACTGCTCCGCAATTGCATTTGGCGTCATCGCCCCTACTGCTAAAAGCAGAATTATTGCCCTTCGTGTGGGATCTGCTATGGCTTGAAATACGTCTCTCCTGATTTCCATGTTCTGTTTTGCTACCAAGTGGTTGCAAATATATACGCAATCATTTGGTTGCGCAAATAAATTTCCCATCGATTTTCAAGTCGTCACAAAGGCTCTTCCATTAAGATCATTTAACTTCTCATGTGACACAAATCATAGTGTACGCCTCGGATTATGCGTAATTTTGAGGAAAATAACCACCATGAAATCTACAATCATTGAAATCGACAACCTCAAATGTGGAGGTTGTGAACATACCGTAAATAAAGCTGTTGAATCGTTCGAAGGTGTTGAATCCGTGCAAACCAGTTCGGAAGAAGGAACAGTGCGATTCAGCTACGAAGATGAAGAGGTAATTGAACGCATTAAAAACAAGCTTTCAAGCCTCGGTTATCCGCCGGCAGGGACTTCATCAACCTTGCAAAAGGCTGTCTCATTCGTGAGTTGTGCCAAAGGACGTATCACCAAATAAAACCTGACGCATGAAATCCAGTTTCAAAGACCTGATAGACTCCCCCACTCCTACCCTTATTGACTTCTATGCCGACTGGTGTGGACCTTGTAAAATGATGCCTCCTATTCTGAAAGAAGTTAAAGACTCGATGGGTGATTCCATTCGCATTGTCAAGATCGACACAGAGCGCAATCAACAGCTATCAGCAAGCCTTGGCATCCGCAGCATTCCTACACTTATTGTGTACAAGGAGGGTAAAGAGGTTTGGAGACAAGCCGGCGTGGTGCCTGCTCCACAACTGGAGGCTCAGCTTCGGCAGTTTGTGTAATCCTTCTTCTGCTCGACTTCGATCAGAAGATTCCCTTACTTCCTGGGCTGTGGCTTGACCATGCGCTCTCCCAATATCCAGCTTGGTTTTCGCGATACAGGCTTGAACTCGCGCAGTAACTTCTCCCGTATGTACGCAAT
This sequence comes from Flavobacteriales bacterium, assembly GCA_020437755.1. Classification (GTDB taxonomy): domain Bacteria; phylum Bacteroidota; class Bacteroidia; order Flavobacteriales_D; family Sanyastnellaceae; genus JADFAK01. The sequence goes on along the minus strand of JAGQVX010000137.1, from coordinate 320 downwards.
GCCATCTTCAATGGAATCGGTAATGAAGATAAGGTTTCGGTCTTCAGGTGAGATGGTGCCCTGTTGTTCCATAACATCAAAGTGCTCCTCAATGTTTTTGTAGTAGTCAACGCCAAAAAGCACCATCGGAAAGCCTTTAATTTTGCCGGTTTGAATCAGGGTAAAGGTCTCAAACAACTCATCGAGCGTCCCTGCCCCGCCGGGCATTACGATAAATGCCGAGGAGTATTTGAGCAACAACACCTTACGTACAAAGAAATGCTTAAAGGTGATGTCAATATTGGTGTAGGGATTGGGATGTTGCTCGTGCGGCAATTCAA
>JAGQVX010000136.1 GCA_020437755.1 Flavobacteriales bacterium | reverse complement strand
GCTCAACGACCGGTTATTCTTTATTCACCGGTGTATCCCTCTTTAACATGATTTCAACTTATAGGTTCCTCCAAATCTAACCAGTGGCTGAGCGGAGTCGAAGCCAAATTCTCATGGAAAGGCTACGCCACTACATCGTTCCTGCGAATCTTTGGGATACTTCGTTCCAGTTGACGATGCCCATAAACGCCTGGATGTAGTCGGCACGGCGGTTTTGGTAGTGGAGGTAATAGGCGTGTTCCCATACGTCAATGCCCAGGATAGGTGTGCCGTGGTCGCCCTCGACGTTGGTCATCAAGGGGTTGTCCTGATTGGGAGTTGAGGTGATGAAAAGTTTGTGATCGGCGCCAACGCATAGCCACGCCCATCCCGAGCCGAAGCGCGATTTGGCGGATGCCGAAAACTGCTCCACGAAGGCATCACTGGTTCCGAAAGCACTGTTTATGGCATCGAGCAGCGCTCCTGTAGGTTCACTTCCGCCGCCCGGAGCCATAACTTTCCAGTAAAGAGAGTGATTGTAATGACCCCCTCCGTTGTTGCGTACACCGGTGTGGTCAGGATTGAGGTTGGCCAATATCTGCTCCAACTCCATTCCGTTGTAATCCGACGTCTCGGCCAGGGCAGCATTGAGTTTCTTCACATAACCCGCATGGTGCTTGTCGTGGTGAATCTCCATGGTTTGCGCGTCAATGGCTGGTTCCAATTCATAAAACGCATAACCCAAATCCGGAAGCGTAAATACCAACGGAGCAGGAGTGGCACCATCGTGACCTGTATTTTCAGCATCTGAGCCGGTGTGTTCAGGTTGATCGTTGCAGGCGATGAACGGACTAACCATCAGTCCGGCGCCGGCCATTCCGGTGAGCTTGAGAAATTCGCGCTTTTTCATGGATGGAACTTTTAAAGGTGTACCCGTCAAAGATAGCAAAACCATTGTGGGTAGCCAGACAATTCAGCAGGGTAACTTATCGTTTAGTGGTTGTTCAACATTGTGATGTTGGATACTTTTAATAAGTGCCCCTCCCGGCAGGTCGTTTTCGGATAACTTCAAAGTTCTTTTTATCGCCATGAAAAAGTTTGTTCGGATCCTGCTCTACTTGTTTGGGCTGGTCCTGATTCTCGCCATTGCCGCCGCTGCGTTGGTCTATTCCTATGAAGAGGAAGTGACGCAGTTCGCCGTGGAGAAAATCCAGGGCAGTCTGGCCACACAGGCCCATGTTGAAGAAGTGGAACTCTCTCTTTGGGAGTCTTTTCCGCATGCATCCATCAAAATGTCGAACGTGCTTATTGAAGAGACCTTCGCGGAGCACGACACCCTCCTGCATGCCGGCGCTCTCTTCCTGGAATTTAACGTTTGGGACTTTGTGACAGGCAATTATGTGGTCAACGAAATTTCGGTGGATGACGCCTATGTGAATATCAAGCGGAAGGCAGACGGCACCGACAACTACCATTTTTGGAACACCCGAGCAGAAAATGAAGATGGCGAGTTCCTGTTTGAGTTGGAACAGGTCAATCTCAGCAATTCAAGAGCGGGCATTCAGGATGACAAGGCAGAGTTTTATCTGAGGCTGGATGAAGGAGATTTCTCCATTGCCGCCTTGCTCGATGAGCTCAAAATCAGGATAGAAGGAGACGCCTCATTTGTCATGCATGAAGTGTCTATTGGAGGCGAGCGGTTTGTGGCTGAGAAGGAGATTGTAACCGACCTCAACATCGAGATCAATAATGGAGACAAGGCCTACTACATCGACGAAAGTGAAATAGCGGTGCAGGGCGTACCCATTGGATTGAACGGTTCTATAATGGACCTTCCCGAGGGCGTGTTGTGCGACCTGAACCTTTCAGGGCACTTGCTTTCCATTGATGACCTGGTGGCCGATTTACCCGAAACCTATCGCAACGCCATAGCCGGATACCGCCTTGGCGGATTGCTCACCTTTAGCGGATCCGTTTCGGGATTGGCGGGGGTGGCTTCCAATCCGGATGTGACGGCCCAATTTGCTATCAGCCGCGGCCAAATCGAACACCGAAACTCGGGTGTGGCATTTTCAGGAATGGAGGCCTCGGGGAGTTTTGAGAAGAAAGACGGCGCTGCCGAGAAGTTGGTAGTGGATGCTTTGAAAGCCGGATTTGGAAGTGGAACATTTGCGCTCAATGGCGTCCTGGCTGAATTTGCAAAGCCATGGATCGATGTGAAAGTTCAGGGAGATTTCGACTTGAACGACCTGCGCGAATTTGCGGAGTTGAATCAATTGGACGAGTTGTCGGGTCGGTTCGGAATTTCAGCCGATTTTGAAGGAAAGCTGGGAGAGCACTGGGCCTTATCGCCTTATATACTCAATCACCTCAAAATCGACGGAAAGGTAGATTTTGAAGACGCCTCCTTTCGTTTGCACAATAGCGCCCACGCGTATGAGTCGCTTACGGGTGTATTTTCCCTCAACAACCAGGATGCTCAAATTGAGCAGTTCTCGGGAGTGGTGGAGAATTCCGATTTCAGTCTGACCGGATACTTCCGCAACTTCGTCCCTTTCCTGTTGTTGGAAAAGGAGATGCTGCATATTGATGCAACGGTGTCTTCTTCGCGCCTCGACTTCAACACATTGTTTGCCTCGGAAGGTGGTGGAGGAGAAGGCGGGGGTTACCACCTGGCATTTCCGTCGAATGTTGATTTTACGGCTACGCTCGCGGTGTATGAGCTTCACTTCAGGGAGTTTCATGCCACCAATCTGCGCGGGAAGGCCGTGCTGAAAGACCAGCGACTTACCCTGAATCCAACGAGTTTGCGCACCAGTGACGGATTCTTTGAAGCCACAGCCGTGATCGATGGCTCTACCCCGGGGAAATTTGTATTCGACTGCAGTTCTGATTTGGAAGACATTCAGCTCGACCAGCTTTTTGCCGGATTTGAGAATTTTGGTCAGACCTACCTCACCGATAAGCACCTCAAGGGCCGCGCGGTGGCACATGTGGATTTCAAGGCCACTTTTGACGACGCACTCAATTGCGATCCCAAGAGTATTGTGAGTGTTGTGGACATCACCATTCGCGACGGTGAATTAATCAATCTGAGTTCACTACGTGACGTGAGTTCGTATGTAGGTTCACACGCGTTGTTGGGCCCGCTGGCCGATGAAGAAGCGCTGGAGAAGAAGCTCGCCCACGTGTATTTCGATGAGCTGGAGAACCGCATCGAAATCCGTAATCAGCAAATTCTGATTCCCAAAATGATTATCAGTTCGTCGGCAATGGACATTTCCGCCGAGGGTGTACACACGTTCAATAACGACATTGATTATACAGTTGGTTTTAAGATTCGCGATGTATTGTCGCGCAGCAATGAAACCGAGTTCGGAACGGTTGAAGACGACGGGTTGAGCAATTCATTTTTCCTTTCGATGCGCGGCCCGGCCGATGATCCGGAGTTTGGCTATGATCGTTTGGCGCACCGTGAAAAGCGCAAGGAAGACCGAAAGAATGAAGCGCAGAACGTAAAGCAGATTCTGAAGGACGAGTTGAACCTGTTTAAGAAATCGGGTGATGACCAACCACAGTCTACGGTTACGGGAGGGAATGATCAAACGGTCATCACAGTGGGCTTTGATGATGCTCCGGCCAAAGAAGAGCAAAAGCAGGACAAGCGCAAGCGCGGATTCCTGAAGAACGCCGGCAACACGGAGGAGGAAGGTCAGCTGAAAATCACCATCGAAGACGAGGAAGACGATTTTTAGAATTTCGGGTTTTCTTTGGTCACTTCAAAGCGTACATTTGCCGCATGGCGGGAGGTGTGCGCACATTCAGGGAATTTGATCAGGGCTTTGATCCGGTTGGTGCCATTCGGCAAATGGCCAGGCGCGCTGCGCTATTTGGCTTGTCCATGAAAAAAGACATCGCCGCCACCGACAACTGGATACGCTTTCCCTACTACCATCACGTTTTCGATGACGAAAAGAACGGGTTTGAACGTCAGCTCAAGTACCTCAAAAAGTTTGGAGATTTCATCAGCATGGATGAAGCGTGTGATTTGCTGGGACGCGCCCAAAAGATCAATGGTCGCTTTTTTTGTGTGAGTTTTGACGACGGATTTGCCAACTGCGCATCGAATATGGTTGAAGTAACCCGCACTTTGGATATTCCGGTGCTGATTTACCTGCCCACGCGTTTCATCAATATGACCATTGATCGCAGCAATGTGGAAGTGTTGGAAGTGTTTAAACTGAAGAACACGCTGCCTATTGATTTTCTTACCTGGGAGCAGTGCCAGGCATTGCTCGATGATGGAGTTTCATTTGGCTCGCATGCCCACCAACACATCAATCTGGCGACTTTAAGCGACGAGGAAGTGTACGCCGAATTGGAGACATCCAAGCTCACCATAGAAAATAAGCTCGATATTGATTGTGAGCACATCGCTATTCCCTGGGGGCGACCCGGAGTAGACTATCGCGAGGAATCAACGGTAGAACTGGCACGAATGCTGGGATATCGATCCATTGCCACCACCTTGCGAGGCTCCATGGATGCCAATCGACACAATACGTATCGCATTCATCGTGATCACCTGCTGGCCAACTGGGAGAATTTTCAGTTGAAGTATTTCTTTTCCTGAAAAGAGGCATTCAAAGCCTTCATCAGCGAGGCATTCCAAGTTTCATGAGAAATGTTTCCGGACAACCGGCGACTTTCATCCTGCATTTTAAGAAGCTCGGCATCGGAGGCATTCATGCATTGTAGCATGGCTTTTTTGAGTGCCTTCACATCGCCCGCCGGGACGCTGTAGCCATTCACTCCATCTTCAAGGAAAGCCTCTGCAGCGCCTATTTGATCAGACAGGATCATGGGATAGCCGGCAGCCGCCATTTCATGCACTGAAACGCCCCAGGGTTCGAAGTGACTGGGAAGGATATAGACGCCCGTCTCATTGAAGTAGTTTGCTAATTCATTTGGCTGAACAAATCCAAAGTGCTTGATTTTTGGATGTTCCACGCGGTTGTCCCATTCGCTTCCCGTACCGAGGCACCACAGTTCCCAATCGTCATGACCTTCAGCGCACAATTCGGTAAAGGCTTGCCACAGGTCAAAAATACCCTTGATGGTGATGTACCGACCTACAAAGATGAATCTACGCGGATAGGTTTGCCTTTTGGCGGATGCCGTATCCTGATCCCCTTTTTGGAAATACCGCACATCGGCACAGTAAGCATTTCGCAAAATCCGATCGTCCGGAAATCCCAGTTTTTGTCCGAAAAGGGCCTGCCTGCTTCCCGGAACAAAGGCAAAATCGAAGTGGCGGAAGGCAAATCGACCCATCGTCACCAGGAGTTGTTGTTTCAGATTTCCAAACCACTTATTGTCGAATCCGAGTAGGGTATTGGCGTTTTTGCGGTAGCGCTTTACCACGTTCAGGTACTTCTTATCACTCCAGCCGGCGCAGTAGATGAGTCGGGGTTGAATGCGCTCTACCTCGCGACAAAGGGCTGCCTCGTCGAATTCATCCTCATTGTAAATATGAACGTTGGGATGCGGTTGATCGAATGCAAAGGGCGCCTCTTTATTGACCTGCTTGCGAAACACATGTACCTCTACCGATTCCATAGCACACCAGTTGTTGAGGCACACCACGAAGTAATTGGCCAGTTCCGGATAGAGGATTACGATGCGTTGAAGAGTCAAGAGTTGTGCTTTAGAAATGGAATTTGGCGCAAACTTCTGAAATTATTGACGGAAAACAGGTGTTTCGAGGCGGCGAATATGCATGAATGGTACTCATGCTGTTCAGGATAGGATAGATGTGCGGCGATGGTTATCTTTATCGACCCAAAACAACTCCATGGAAGTTCAGATTCAGTTTTACGAAGATTGGATGAAAGACCAGGTTGTGTCGCTTTTTGTGGCGCAGTATGGTGTGACAGCAGGGGAGTTTGCGGTTTTTTTCGAGCGGTTTTACGAGCACGATTTTCAGCGTGAGAAAACCATTCGTATCGCAGCGGTAGATGGGGAAAAAGTAGTAGGATTCCAGAGTTTTTTCTATTGGCCCTACAAGCGTTCGGGTAAGGTGTACAATACGTTTCAATCGGGCAATTCACTTGTTCATCCCGATTATCGCGGTCAGGGTATGTTTCAACGCATGTTGAATTTTGTGTACGAGAACGAGCAGCAATTGGGATTGGATTTTTTTGTGGGATTTCCCGTGGAAGCTTCCATTCGCTCATTCCGCAAGAACGGGTGGAATAATCTGCTGAACTTGAGGTGGTATATCCGACCGGTAAATGTGTTTGCCCCATTGTTTTTGCTTTTTTCCAATCCGGCCAAACGGTTGTCGCGGGTGTTCAGCTCGGAGCGCATAGTGCTTGCTGATGAGATGGGCGGACATGGATTTCGCCGGGCGCAGGATGCGGCTTTTTCGCAATGGCGGGACGGATACTCGGCAGATGAGCATTATTATTTCCGGTATGAATCGGGAGAGAAGCACGTGGTATTTGAGGGCAAGTTTTCACGGCGGAAAAAGGTCTTAGGTGAATTGGTGATTGGCGATATTGCTACCAATGTTGACGATGCCGCCTTTCTGACGAGCGGTATGCAGGCTCTTCTCCGAAAAGCACGTTCAGCACGGATCATTGCCTTTGTGTCGTGTGCCATTAACGATACGTATGAAGGGGCATCATCCGCTGCCATTCGGCAAATGTTCAAGCCCATGGATCGTGAGATTTACTTTATTACACGCAATTTCTGCGGTGATGCGGCCATAGATGATCCGGGCCAATGGCAATTGTATCGATCGGATATTGATACGTGGTGATTGGTTGATTCTGAATGGAAAGTTCAAAATACCCCCCTCTGGCCGGTGGCTGAGCGGAGTCGAAGCCGAATTTTCGGATAAGGCTGCACCATACATTATGCTCGTTTCGGCTACGCTCAACGACCAATTCCATGGCCTTTTACTTCTTCCTATTTTCGGCATTGGTCTATTTTATTGACCTTTCGATACTTTGCCTTGATGCAAAGTATCCAAAAATCAAGTCGGGAAAAAAGCTTCCTCGCGCTCTGGACTTTCTTAACGCTTTTCCGGGGACGCCGGAAAAGCTAAAAGCCCATTCACCCACCCGCCGGCCCGCTTTCCCCGACGTTGCCATCGCACTTTTTTTGGTAGAACGTGATTTTGAGTGTTGAAGTGTTGAGTGATCTGAAAGGGAGGGGGATTTGAATTGAAAATTCACAATGAAATATTCAAAATGACCCCCCACCAGTAACCGCTGGCTGAGCGGAGTCGAAGCCAAATTATCGTAGAAAGCTGCACCACACATTATGCTCGTTTCGACTGCGCTCAACGACCGGTTTTTCTTTATTCACTGGTTTATCCCTCCTAAACATGTTCTCAACGTACCGGTTCTTCCAATTAATACCGGTCCCTCCAAATCTAACCGGTGGCTGAGCGGAGTCGAAGCCATATTCTCGGGAATGGCTGAACAACGATTGAAAGGTCGTTATCTTCAAATTTGGTTATCTTTAGTCACCATGAAACTCTACAATCAGTATTAAACAGGCCATGAATCCTGCTCGAATCATACTGTGCCTACTTGTCCTCGCTTTTCAGGGTGAAGTTGACGCTCAAACATTCAGCACCAGGTTTCACTTTGGTCTTTTTTCGTATGCAACAAGTGTCTTTGAAGTAAACACGGGCTATTTAGTCACTGGTGTTGCCGCGCAAAACAATGGAGGAATCCACACTGAATACTTCATTTCTCATTTTGATTCTAACGGTGTTCAAACCTGGTCAGAAATGTATGGAAGCATTGACAGTTCCTATGCGGCAAGTTGGGATGCTTCGGTGCAATTGAGTAATTCTAATTTTATTCATGCCAGTCGGTTTACCAGTTCGAGTGGCATATCTTGTGCAGTTCTGGCGTTTAATGACCTTGGAGAATTTTCGCACTTGGATGATTTTTCATCACCTTACGCCTTCAACGAAGAAAACCCAGATGATTGGATTGCTCCAACGTGCATTAGAATTGACGAATACCAGAATGTCTTTGTTGGTGCGATAATTAATACCCCTGAAAATACATTCAACAACCCGGCCATATTCAAATGGAATGAAGAACAAGGGGTAGTTTGGGTTTATGCATTGGAAGACGATTCTTACTTCCCTATTTTTTATTCATTTGAATTCAATACTATCGGCCCATTTTTCATCGTAAATAACGTCTATCTGGATTCACCGAGTAATTCACTTTTCGTTCAACTGGATTTCGAGGGAAATCTAGTAACAATAGAGGAAGTTGCAACATATAGAGTCTTTGATATCCTCTCAATATCCAACAGTGAATTTGTGGCTGCTATCAGCTTGTTTGACGATCCTGTAACCGGAATGCTCCCTGCAATTTGGAAGTTCAACGATCAAGGTAAGACCATTTGGACCTCTCAGGTCATTGGAGTGGGATATGCGTGGGAACAGGAGGCAAACGATGTGATTCTGTGTCAGGATGGAGGCTATCTCCTTTCTGCCAATTATTATGACGAATGGCCACAGGATCCCGAAGATGGTCCATTTAACAAAGATGCCATGATCGCAAAATTTTCGTCGGATGGAGCCTTTGAATGGAAAAGGATATTCAACATAATCGAAGCTGCAAATGACAAGAACCGTATTTACGACCTCAAAGCAACTTCCGATGGTGGATACATCTTCTGCGGCGAAGCCACAGGTGACCATTTCAACGAAACCCAACCCACCCAGCAAGCCTGGGTAGTCAAAGTAGATGAGTATGGTTGCCTCATTCCGAGGTGTCAGGTATCGGTTGAGGAGTTCTCTCAAGAAAACGGAATGATGAAGGTAGCCCCTAATCCAACGCGCGATTTCATCAATGTCTTTGTTTCACATGATGTTGATCAGGCTCAACTGGAAGTAGTAGATGGATTCGGACGGATATTGGATAGCACGTCACTCTCTCACGGCGGAACTACCTACTTATTCGACTGCTCCCAGTACGCTACCGGACATTACCTCGTGAGGCTGGTTAGTGAACACCTGGGCGTGCTTGAAGTGGAAAGGGTTGTTGTGGAGTAGGTTGTTATCTCTCTACGCTGCTAAAAAACCAGCGGTTGAGGGAGGCTAGGTGAATTTTCGGGGAAGTTTTTTAGAATGGAACATTCACAATGAAGAATGCAAAATGACCCCACCAGAGTAACCGGTGGCTGAGCGGAGTCGAAGCCGAACTTTCGGATAAGGCCGCACCACAAATCCTGCTCGTTTCGACTGCGCTCAACGACCGGCTCTATGGCAATGTCCTTCTTCCTATTTAAAACATAAGGCAATTATATTGACCTTTCGATACTTTGCCTTGATGAGTGCACTCTAAAGGGTGAAGAGCTTTGAATGGAAAAAAAACAGAACACCGAACAAGGATTAACGAACGCTGAATTCAGAATGTTTACTTCTTTATTCGTTAATCGGGGTTCCTTGTTCGAAATTCTTGTAGGTGATGTTAATGTCTTTTTATACTCGTTTCGACTGCGCTCAACGACCGGTCCCTCCAAATCTAACCGGTGGCTGAGCGGAGTCG
>JAGQVX010000135.1 GCA_020437755.1 Flavobacteriales bacterium | reverse complement strand
TGCCCGACACCAGCGGCGCTTCTACTTTAATGTTTTCAATTAAACAATCGCTGAATTCATTTGATTTCCATACTCTTATACCTGAGCTTGACTCACCAATAAATTTCACATGATCAAAATTCCCATGATTGCGGCTATGGAAAATACCGCCTTCCCGGATGTAAACCAGACCGTTGGAAATGGTGAGGCTTCCCATACCATTTTGCATCTTGAATTCTGCCCCGGGAAGGACTTCAATCACCTTATCATCCGGACCATCACCTTCGATGTTCATCTTGGCTGAACTGCTGCCTAATATTCGGTGTCCGGTAGTATGCATCATGATTTTTCCACTGGTGTAATTGAGGTGAGCAATGGAAAATGTGGTGTTATCGGCTATTTCGATATTTCCCGACACATCAATGCGCGTCTCGGCGCCGTTCAGGTAAACCGGGGCGTTGGAATCGATAATAAGTTTACCGCCTTCTTCAATCACAATTTGAGCATTCGCGTACAGGCGGCAGTTGCCTCCGGTCAAATTCAGTACTCCTCCTTCTTTGATGATGATTTTGCTGGCCACCTCGAGAATCAACACGCCTCCGGCGTCCACAATGACTTCAGAGCCATCGCGGATTTCCAATACACCCGAATTGCCCACTGTTTCGTCACCCAGCAAAAGCGCACCACCACTCTCAATACGAATCGTCGTGCCGCACAGTGCAGTTCGCAGTTTGAATATGGAAGCTGTAGCCGGAAGTTCGTCGGTAGGTTGTGCAAAATGCGAAGGCAGGTAGGCGTTTACATGTACTTTTCCGCCATCGTGAATAACCACATCTCCAATGGTATTGAGCTCGGGCCGGCAGTAATTGAACACCCCTCCATTGAGATCATTGGAAGTAAGTTCGCTGTCTAGCGCATGTTCTCCATTCAAAACTGCGTTTCTCACCACGCCAATATTCTCAAGCGTAACCTCGGTGTGCCGCTGGTTGGCGAATTGCGGGGCGTAGATTTCATCGAAAGGCGTAATGCTTGGATCCTGTTCCACGGCAAGACCGATGTTGCTGAACATGTATTGATCCGACATTCCAAAGGCGCTGTTCACTGTAATGAACGAGTGCAAGTGCACATAGCCATTGGCCGGGATATTGGGCAAGAAACTATACCGGTTGAGGAATCCGTTAATGGCGGAGACCAGTTTATCCATGGTATTGGCCATTCCACCTGGTGCCAGGGCGAAGTTGGGGATGGTATTGGTATTGACTTTACGGGCAACCTGTTCGGGAACAAGATTGAACAGCTCCTGCGCCAGACAAGCCGGTGAAAAGCACTGTCCGGGTTTGGGCAGACGAACACGCGTGATCACGTTGCTCCCGTTGGATGAAGCCGGATCGCTGGGGTCACCGTCGAGGGCCAGCAGATCAAAAGCCACGATTTGATTGTCCATAAAACTCCAATCGTACTCCAGCAGCACATCTCCCGATTCAATTCCGGGAGACCATCCCGACAAGCTGCCGTTGGAAATGGCAATGTTTCGCGTGTCTTCGGGGTAACCGATTTCATTGAGCGTGGCGTACCAGTCATTATATAGATCCGAACCTCCAAACGTTTGGTAGCGCAGCATTTGTCGGGCCGCCGGACTCATCAGGGCATTCTCAATAAACCATCGGGCTTCGGAAGTATATTCGTTGAGGATGTAGATGAACTCCTGAATAGCTGCCGGAATATAGGCTCCCTTGTGAGGGGAATCGATCGACACCCAAAGTCGACAGCAATGGTCTTGTCCGTCCAGTTCCATGGTCCGGAGTGCATATCTGCTCACCTGTCCGCCCATACTGGCGCCGACCACTACATTTGGGGCATCCCCAACCTTGTATGCATTGACACGATTGATCAGTTCCTTGAGCAGGGCTGCATTTCGCTGAATATAATCGGCCCCGTGTTCGAAATCGAGCAGAATCACGTCATAGCCCTGGTTATGCAAATCCTCCAGCAATACCGGCATCAAAGCCAGGTAGTTGTACACGGCCGACTGTCCGCTGGCAAACTCGTACCAGCCAAACGTTCCATAGCGATTGGGGGAAAAGTCATTGCCAAAGTCAATTCCTTCTACGAAAATAAAGGGCTTGTCGAAGATGCCGTCGGCCGAGATGCTGGTATAGGCATTGCCCGAGATGACCATGTCGCCATATTCAGCTCCGAACCTCCAGGGGTACTCGCTGTTATTTGTGGGCCACGGGGGCAAATCCAGTTGGGAATAGTCTCCCCCGCCTCCACCACTGCGGAGTTGAAATCCACAATGTCGCGAGCCTCCTGCATGATTAACATTCACACGAATATTGCGATCCGTTTCCATAGTATTGTAGTACACCTCAACGGGTTGGTCCCACAGAACCGATCGCCAGCCCACGCCATCATCGAAGTCAACTTCAACAACCGGCAGGTCATCTTCAATATTGGTTATGTACAGGTCGGACGGGAAGATGAAGGTTTGGTGAGTCTGTGTGTAGTACTCCCGATCAACAATGCATGCTGTAGTCATCCGCTCTTCAAAGGGTGATTCCCCATCGGAAGTCAAATCAATGTACTGTCCGTTCTCCAGCCCGAGCAGCCCATCCTCAATAGCGTTTTCTATGAAGTCGTGGTACTTCACCTCCAGCAGTACAATCGGAACGGCATTTTGGGCCATTTTCACCTCACGGCAGGCATCCCAAATCGTCTCCAATTGTGGAAACAGCGTGGGGTCCAGCCGACTCTTTTCCACTTCAAAGAATGTTTGTTTGGCAGAAGAAAAGGAAAGAGCTCCGTATCCTGTTCCATCCGGTAAATCGCCCCATCCGGGCGCTTGTGGACGGAACAATCCCGAGGTTACTTCTTCCAGATTAAGCAGCGCGAACGGACCGTCGTCCTGAGCGGTGCTGGTCGGGCCCCAAAGCACAATGGCGAGCCCGAGCATAAATCGAATTTTCATAGTTTAATCATTTGCACGTATGTGCGGTCAACCAACAAGAGAGGGACTTGAGCTGATATTTCAAATTAACCCTATTGGTTTGGCATAAACCCTTCAACGACAAAACGAAACCCCACAATTACAAATCGCCCCCCCCTCGTACAGACGCGAGTATCGCGTCTCTCTCCCCCCAATTAAAACTTTTCCCAAATTAAATCCTTCACCCTGGATAGACGCGAGTATCGCGTCTCTCTCTTCCCTCTCAATGATAACCATACCCCAAATAATAACCTTCGCCCTGGATAGACGCGAGTATCGCGCCTCTCTCTTCCCTCTCAATGATAACCATGCTCCTATCCTCTCCCCCCGCCCCCAAAAACGCCGAACAATTGTTAAAGCCGTCAGATTCCTGGAAATTCGTCGTTAATTCATGAATCAAACCAATCTTCATGGCCAACTCGCTGTTGAAAAATCTGGAGGAACTCGTTCAGGACGAAGTGATTACCTCCGAAACTGCCGATAAAATCACCAAGTGGTATGCCGACCAACACCCCCCGCGGGAAGCCCGACTTCTGGCTATTTTCGGCGTGATTGGGGCAATACTTATCGGACTGGGACTTATCCTTATCGTAGCGCACAACTGGGATGCTTTCCCACGTGGTGTCAAGACTGTTTGGGCTTTTGTTCCCTTGATTCTGGGTTTGGCGGGGAGTGCATACACACTCCTGAAGCGGCCCGAAAGTGTGGCGATGCGTGAAAGCAGTGGCTCGTTCACCATACTCGCTGTTGGTGTGGCCATTTCACTGGTTTCTCAAATCTACAATATCGAAGGTGATCTCGCCGGATTCCTGCTCACGTGGTGTTTGATTGCTTTGCCATTGGTGTATGCGTTGAAGAGCAATGTGGGGGCGTTATTGTACATTGCCGGAATAACATGGTATGGCGGGGAAGTAGCCTATGACTATCCCTCTCGTATTCCATGGCTTTACTTGCCCTTGTTGTGCGGCATAATTCCTTATTACATCAATGAGGTTCTTCATCGGTCTAAGGAGAACGGAACAACCTTCCTCCATTGGTTTGTAGTAGCTTCGGCGGTGTATATGCTACCCGGTTTTCACGGTGAATTTGAATTGTTACCCCTCGCCTATGCGGCACTTTTTGGTGTTCTCTGGCAAATTGGTGCTCTTCCCGCCATGCACAAGCTCTACCTCGTGCGAAATCCCTACCGTATTGTTGGTGCCCTTGGAACGACCGTTATGCTCATCATCTGTTCCTTCAAAGCCATATGGAGCAGGGAAATGTTTGAGGCACTTTCAGACTATTCCGTTATTTCGGCACTTGTGCTGCTGGTTGGGATGGCAGGCATCGTGCTGTACCGACGCCAAAAAGGGGAAGAAATCCAATCCGATCCCATGACCTGGATTCCTCCGGCGCTGGTATTGATGCTTCCACTTTCGGCCGTCTCGGATGTTGTTTCGGCCATTGTAGTCAATTTGATCACTGTGGGTTGGGGGATCTACATGATTTTGCACGGAACCGCCCGCAATCATTTGGGATGGCTCAATTTTGGGCTCGTAACCATTGCCGTGTTGATCGTGGCCCGATTCTTTGACATGAATATTTCTTACGTGCTTCGAGGTTTGCTGTTTGTGGGAGTCGGCGTTGCCTTCCTGCTGTTCAATTACCGATTGATTCAACAACGTAAAAAGCAGTCGTCATGAAAACACCAAAGTCACAGTGGATTTTCTTCATTATTGCGGCAGTTGCGGCCGTCGCAGTGCCTTTATATATGGTCATCCAATCCGAACTGGCGTGGAACGATGGTACGGAATACCGCTTCAGGTGCGCGGCCTATGACCCTTTTGATCCTTTTCGGGGGTCGTATGTGCGGCTTCGCTTCGACCAAGCCAACATCACACTGGAACACGAATCATTGGCTGCGCCGGGAGATGCTGCCTATGCTGTTTTGGGAGTAGATTCGATCGGTTTTGCGCAGATTACCCATTTGGCGGATGCCATACCTGCGGAAGGAGACTATATTACCGTTGAAGTTAGGGACACCGTGCACACAGACTTTGGCGTGCGCTACCGACTGGAATTGCCTTTTACGAAATACTTCATGGAAGAAAACAAAGCGCCGGTAGTTGAAACCAAATTCCGGGGTCTCAACGTCGCTCAAATGGAAAACACCTGGGCCGTGGTTTCAGTGCGGAATGGTCATGCAGTTACCAAAGATCTGTTCCTGGATGGAACCTCTGCAAACGAGCTTGCTGCCCAAACCCGGGAAGGTGAGTAAGTCCATTGAAATGGATATCCGAAACCGCATCCATAGTAGTGTTAAAACACCGTTTTCTTTTACGCTTCGAGGCTTTAAAATTAAAATTCAGACGTAAATTTGAGGTATGAAATTGTTGAAGTACGAATATGTCATGCTTTACAACAAAGTCATCCGAGCTATCCGCACGCGTATGGATATCGGTCCGGAGCAGTTGCGCATTTACCTTGAGAAAATTGCCCGCTTCGCTCCCGTACCGCAAGGGGTAGCGTCTTCGAAAAAGACCATTCACGGCGTTTCTTGTCAGATTTACCATCGAAAAAAAGACCCGGCGCATCGGGCAATTCTGTATTTGCACGGCGGTGCCTTCGCTTTTGGTTCGCCCACTACGCATCGCTCTATTGCAGGGTATTTATGTCTGCTCACCGGACGCGAAGTCATCGTTCCCGATTATCGGTTGGCTCCGGAACACCCCTATCCGGCGGCGCTTGATGATTGTGAATCGGTTTACCTGGAATTACTCAAACATTTTGATAACCAGCACATTGCACTCGTAGGGGACTCTGCCGGCGGAAATCTGAGCGCTACACTTACCGTGCGTTGTATCGAACGTGGTCATCCCGTTCCGGCTTCGGTTTCACTGTTGAGCGCATGGTTGGATCTCCGGGAAGAATCGGCCTCGGCAAGGGTGAATCAGGATGAGGATTCCTTTTTTGATAAGGAGGATTTGAAGGCATACGCCAAATTGTATGCTCCACATCACAACCATGACCAGCCCGAAATATCCCCCCTGTGTTTTGACAAGCTGGCCAACTTCCCGCCCGTGCAAATTCAGGTAGCACACAATGAATTGCTCTTTCCCGACAGCGAAATTCTGGCGAAAAAGCTGGAAGAATCAGGCGTATCGGTGTCCTATGAGGTATGTGAAAAGCTCTTTCACAGCTGGCAAGTGTTTCCCGACTTTGTGGAAGAGGGCAAAGCCTCTGTTGAGGCCATTGCGCACTTCGTGGAGCGGAATGTTCGCGAATCCGTGGCGCACAGTTAATACTCGCTTAATCCCCACATAATGCTTCACCCCTTTCTTTGCGGTGGCTTTCAGATGCAAGGCGCTCCTCTTTGCTCGTGTCAACGGACTATTTGATGCATTGGGGTTCTGAAAATCGTAAGATTCCAAGGCAACAAGCTCGTATTTTTTACGAGCTTTGTTTTTTACACCTTTTATGATTGTACACGATCTCACTCCTCCATATTACGCGGTGATTTTCACCAATACCAAACAAGACAGCACGCCGGGATATCATGAAATGTCGGATAAAATGGTGGAGCTTGCTTCACAACAGGACGGTTTTCTGGGCTTTGAACATGCCGGCGGACAAGAAGCCATTACCATAAGTTATTGGCAAGATCTGGATAGCATTCGCAAATGGAAACATCATACGGAGCACGCGGCGGCGCAGCGAATGGGTCGCGAATCGTGGTATGCCGACTATAGGGTGCGCATTTGCAAGGTGGAACGGGAATATGGCTTTAATCCATAAAACATGGCGGTAAAACACACAACGGTTGACGGTTACCTGGGCGATTTTGAAGGTGAGGTATCCCACCGATTGAAACAGCTTCGGGAGATGGTTCAAACTACTGTTCCTGAAGCAGTTGAATCCATTGCGTACGGGATGCCGGCATACAAGTTTAAGGGTAAACCATTGGTGTATTTTGCCGGTTATGCCCATCATATTGGGGTGTATGCTACTCCGGTTACTCATGAGGCATTCGCCAAATCGCTGCGCGGCTATAAACAGGGAAAGGGATCGGTACAGTTTCCGCTCAGTGAACCCCTGCCGGTAGATTTGATTAAGCAAATGATTCTCTTCAGAAAGAATGAATTGGGTTGAACACGAACCTGTAACCATCAATCCAAGCGCACACGCGGATCAATTACGCTGTACAGTATATCTGTAAGCAGATTGATCACTACAAACGTGGCTGCAATCACGACTACTGCGCCCATGACAACAGGCAGGTCGTCGTTTTCCAGCGCATTGTACGTCTCCAGTCCCAGGCCCTTCCACCCAAAAACAAACTCCACAAACACCGCCCCGGCCAACATCGACGCAAACCATCCCGAGATGGCTGTTATGACCGGATTCAAGGCATTGGGCAACGCGTGGCGTACCAGAATGGCACGTTCAGGAAGACCCTTGGCTCGGGCTGTCCGGATAAACGGTTGTTCCATGACTTCCAACAGACTGTTGCGTGTGAGCTGAACAATAACAGCCAGCGGACGAATACCCAGCGTAAGCACCGGAAGAATCAGATTTCGGGGTTGTAGAATTTCCCCTTTCCACACGTCTACGTCATACAAACTACCCGTCATGTTTAGTCCGGTTCCCGGAAAATGCATGTACCACTCCCCTACACCGAAGATGAGTGAGACACCCCAGGCTACCATTCCCACCCCTATCCCGACGACGGCCGAAGTTCCCATACCGGCTGACCATTTGGCCTTGTGCCTCCTGTTCCAAAACCAACGGGAACACACAAAAAGCAGCAGAAACACCACAGGCCAGGCAGGAATCGTAAGCACTTCGTACCACACGTAGCCTCCCAGCCACGCGAGCAATATCGCCATGAAAAAGGACGGACCCGACATGCCGAGCACCGACAAAACAAGAGCCGTATGATCGAGAATGGTATCCTTATTCAGAGCCGAACCAATACCAATAGCCATACCCAATACAATGGCCAGTCCCATGGCCAAAATGGCGAGGACAATCGTGCCCGGCATGGCATCGCGTATGATAGCTGAAACGCTGCGATCGCTAACGTAGGATCGATTGAGATAAGGAGCTTTGAACACCACGGCGCCCCCTCCGATATTTACCGATGCACCAATAGCATACAGCTGAGGATCAGCAAAATAGCGACTTGTAGAATCGGACGAGTATACCCCCGCCGGACTCAAATCATTGAGATACCTGAAGTACTGCTGATAAATAGGGAGGTCGAGATTATACTTTTGCCGAATGGCGTCTTTTACTTCTTGCGTAGCATTTTCAGCAACCAGATTTTCAACGGGATCACCCCCCAAGGTGAAAATAAAGAAGACAATGGTGACCACTCCCCACAAGACGAGCAAACCATAACCCAGTTTACTGAAAACGTACCTGACCAAGACTACCTGAGAAATTCCTTTTCAACCTGAGCCCACGACGGTATGTCGCGCCACGCCCACTTGGCCTGAACAACACCTCCTTTGATCAACACCAATCCGGGGTTGTTCCGCACAATGATCTTCAATTCTGTCTGATCACAATTCAGGAATGGATATGCCGCACTGTATTTGTGACGGTAATCCTCAGCCTCCTCGTAAAGCGCATTGGTAACTGCATAGAACGCCACACCCGACCTTTCACATTGAGCAGCCAAGGCATTCAAATCCTCCTGAGCATCGGATTCTGTAGTGCTGAGATCAGAGGAGATATGCAGAAAAACATACGTGTCGGCATTCAATATATCCTGAGTGAGGTCATCACCTTCGTAGTTGATGAGTGACAAATCCTGTATTGCCGGTTCATAGCCTTCCTGAAGCTTAACCTCATCGCCATCGTAGCTTACATTTTTATAGGTCGATTTGAACCAGGGTTCGTTGTAAATCTTCAACCAGTCGGTACTGAGAACTACCGTATCCTGACCGGTTTTGATGTTGTTGAACGTAAACTTGGTAGCATACACCGGAGACACAAATCCGATTTTCTTACCCATTTCCTCAACCAGTGCCATGCCCTGGTCTTCCTTTTGTTCGGGCGACATGCTTTGGAATGTATCGTAGAAATTCTTCACATAATGCAGACTGTCGCGTGTGGGCAATTCCACCGTGTCGAGGAAATCATAAACCGACTGCAACGATCCCGACTGCATATACCCCAAGATCATCTCATTGACTTCATCCACGTTTTTCATTTGAAGCGGAATGTTCTTGCCAACAGCGTAGGCCCTATAATCCTTGATAGGAAGATGTGTGAGTGTGTAGTACTGAAAAATACTGCACACTACAAGTATTCCTAGCGCCATGGACCATTCCTTGTACGGTTCTTTAACGCGTTTTTTCAGCGCTGCAACCACGAGCAAATTGATCACCAGGAACAAAACGGGGAACAACCAGTCCAGCATCAGCATGCAAAACAGCGCCGTAATAACGATGGACGCGGTGTATATGATGATGTCTTCACGGGTGGTATTGAGCTTGATTTTATTGGTGAAGGCTCCAATCGTAATTGGAATCACAAAAATGAGCAGGAATAAATCTTTGAGAAACGACTCCCAGGGAGTCAACGGAATGGCATTTCCGAAGCAGCCACACTCCAATACACATTGATTCGCT
>JAGQVX010000134.1 GCA_020437755.1 Flavobacteriales bacterium | reverse complement strand
TGACCGTTGGAGTGCCTTCAAGAGTATACAGTAGGTCAAAAATCAATGTGCTATCGCCTTGATACAGGCGGCCGTTTTGGAACGTAAACAGCAGGTCGAGAGGAAATGTGCTGTCACCACTGTAGATCTTCCCATTTCGAAAGGTGTAAAGTATATCGCCACTGAACGAGCTGTCGCCAACGTACAATTGATTGTTTTGCAGGTTGTATAAACAATCGAATCCACCGGTACTGAAACCGTTGAAAATACGGTTGCCCTCCACGGTCAACACCGCCTCGGACCACATCATCTCGGTGCCCTGAATCACGTGGCCATCGCTGATATTCAACACCATATCTCCCCAAAAATACCGATCGCCGGGATAGACATACACCTGCGACTGCAGGCGCGAATGGAATGCCAGAAAGCATATGAACAAAGCGAAAATTATCCGTGATTTCATAGTTCGGTTTGACCATCACAAGATAATGCAAGAACCTGAACCAAAATAATGAGACTTTGAATCTTCTTCATGCCTCAGCAATAGGGGCAGATTCCCTACTTTTGTGCCTTCTAATTATTGACTATGGCAAATACATCCGACATCAAAAACGGGCTGTGCATTAAATTGAAAGACGGCTTGTGGCAAGTGATTGAGTTCCAGCACGTGAAACCCGGTAAGGGAGCGGCTTTTGTGAGAACGAAGTTGAAGAGTTTATCTACCGGAAGGGTAGTAGACAATACGTTCAACGCAGGTGTGAAAATCGAAACGGTGCGTATTGAAACCCGTACCTATCAGTACCTCTACAATGATGAAATGGGCTACCACTTCATGAATAATGAAACGTACGAGCAAATTCCTATTGCAAAGCACCTCATTAACGCCCCCGAATTTTTGAAGGATGGATTGATGTGTACCATCATGTTCCATGCAGAGGAAGAAATAGCTCTAAGCTGCGATTTGCCAACGCATATTGAAGCCGAGATTACCTATACTGAGCCGGGTGTTAAAGGCGATACTGCCACCAATACCATGAAGCCTGCAACGATCGATACCGGTGCCGAAATACGTGTGCCACTGTTCGTGGACACCGGCGACTGGATTAAGGTAGACACCCGCACGGGAGAATACTCGGAGCGAATCAAGAAGTAAGTCATGGATATTCGTCCGGGCCAAACCGTTCGCCAATTGGCGGAGTTCCTGGGTTGTCGCTATGTCGGCAACCCTGAGCATATGGTCACAGGGATCAATGAAATCCACCGTGTGCGCACTGGCGACCTGGTGTTTGTTGATCATCCAAAGTACTATGATAAAGCGCTCCACTCGGCAGCTACCACGGTCTTGATCGACAAGGAAGTAGATTGCCCCGAAGGCAAGGCCTTGTTGATTTCCGAGTCCCCCTTTAACGATTTCAACCGACTTACACGTCACTTTAATCCGTTCAACCCATGGGAATCGGACCGGGGAGAGGACGTGAAGATTGGAGAAGGTACACACCTTTATCCCAATGTGGTTTTGGGTAATCGGGTTACCATTGGGAGGGATTGCGTGATTCATGCGGGCGTGGTTATCCATGACCATACGGTAATCGGAGATCGCGTAGTGATCCACGCCAATACGGTGCTGGGGGCTGATGCGTTCTACTATCAAAAAAAGGAAGGTTCCTACAAAAAGATGCACACGTGCGGGAGGGTCATTGTCCATGATGATGTGGAAATTGGCGCTCTATGTACAGTGGACAAAGGCGTAACGGCCGATACCATTATCGGCGCTGGTACAAAGATGGACGATCACGTGCACATTGGACACGACACCGTAATTGGTAAGAATTGTCTTTTTGCCGCACAGGTGGGAATCGCAGGATGCGTAACCGTAGAGGATGATGTCGTGCTGTGGGGCCAGGTAGGTGTGGTGAGCGATATCGTACTTGGAAAAGGTGCAGTGGTGCTCGGACAAAGTGGATTGATGCATGATCTGGAACCCGGAAAAACGTATCTCGGCAGTCCGGCTCAGGAAGCCCGGGATAAGTGGAAGGAGATGGCATTGATTCGTAAACTGCCTGATATTCTGGAAAAATTGAAATAACTTCGAGGGAACTCGCGCCCATGACTGTTAAACAAAATCGTCTTCTCAACCGAATCAAGGACAAAGACTTCAAAATGAAGTCCTTGCTCGAGATCACGGAGGCCATCAACAACAAGGTGGGTAGCGAGGAATTGCTCAATATTTACAAGTCTACCCTGAAAGATGACCTGAAGATTGAAAAGGTCATCCTGTTCTCTTTCGACGAAACCTGGAAGTGCATTCTCAAATATGGTGTGGAAGGCGAAGTTGGGGATATCACCGACGAAGCTTTCTTCAACCAGGCTACCACAATTTCACTCAATATCGAATCATCCCGTAAAAACGAAGCGTTTGACGTGGTGATTCCCATTTTCCATGAGAACCGCCCCATCGCCTATTTGCTTGTGGGCGATACGGCTGAAGACGCCATTCAGGTGAGTGCCATCATCAAGCACATGAATTTTGTGCAGACCTTCACCAATATCATCTTGGTGGCCATCGAGAACGAGAAACTGGCGCAGGACCGACTTCGGCAGGAACGGATTAATAAAGAGCTGGAGCTCGCCGCGGAGATGCAGGCGCTACTGGTTCCCAACTCCTTGCCCGATGATCACCGGTTTGACGTGGCCGCGGTGTATAAGCCGCACCAGCAAGTGGGTGGCGACTATTATGATTTCATGGATCTGGGCAACGATGAGGTTATGTTTTGCATGGCTGATGTGAGTGGTAAAGGTGTTTCTGCCGCCTTCCTCATGTCCAACTTCCAGGCCTACCTCCGGGCTATCTTCACCTACCAAAAAATGGAACTTCCCGAGGTGATCCGTGAGTTGAACGACCGGGTCATGTCGAGTGCCATGGGGGAGAAGTATATCACCTTTTTTATTGGTATTTTCAATTGCGCCACGCGTACACTTCGCTACATCAACTGTGGCCACAATCCTCCCATCCTGGTGCGTAAATCAGGAGATGTTGAGCACCTCAATCTGGGATCCATCGGCTTGGGCATGTTTGAGGAGATTCCGCGCATCAATGAAGGTACCCTCAGCATTGGCGCGCAGGACGTGCTGGTATGCTATACCGACGGACTGGTGGAGTTGGAGAACAATGAGCAAGAGGAGTTCGGTATGGACAAGTTGGCCAAGCTCATTCAAAACCACTTGCAGGATTCTTCGGGTAAGCTGAATTCCATCATCATGACAACGCTCGAGACGTATCGGGGTGAGATGCCCTATATCGATGATACGGCTGTGTTAACCTGTAAATTTTTGTAAATCAAGTTGTTGACATTCGTCAAATGGCTAATTAACCATTTGGCGCATGCCTGAACCTGCTACTTAGAAACCGCCTGAGTTGCCGCTTCCGCACGGTTTTTTTTGTGGAAAATGTCTACAGCAACTAAAACGGCCAAAAATCCCCAGAAAGGGATCGACGCCTTGTCGGTATCGAGGTAATTGTTCAACGTACCGTGCACGAAGTAGGTGAAAAGCCCCATAAATGTGGTCATCACCAGGATCTTGATTTCACGATCATGCACCTCATGGTACAGCCGGAAGCTGAAGAAACAGGTGTACAATACGAGCACCAGCACAATAAGCGAACCCGGAATTCCCTGTTCGGCCAACGGACCCAAATACTCACTGTGGGCATTACCTCCGTCGGCATTGTTGGTAGAAATAATCGTAAGATCCTCAAAGCGTTGAAAAGGGGCATAAACAAACTGATACGTACCTGGTCCCCAGCCCGTGATGGGGCGTTCATAGAACATTTCAAGCGCGCAATTCCACCTGTTCAGTCGCTCAAGATTGGATGCATCCGAACTCACATTCGAGATAGACTCCACGTGCTCAGCGAGGTTGTCGCTGGAATCCTGCTTGTTCTTTTCCATGACGATGAGCAGCTGATCCTGCGTACTCCACACAAAAGCGGCAAGGGCAATGAAGGAGAAAAGAATAGTGCGAAAGCGAATCTTCAGCATCATGGCCACCATAAGCACCATGGCTGCGGCCAGACTTACCCAGGCGGCACGGGTGTAACTAAACACCACCCCAATGGCCAGAATTATAGTGCCGATCACCAATATGGTTCGCACAAATGGACTCAGCTTCTTGCGAATAGTGAGCCCCACAATGACCGGGAAATACATGGCCAACACCGCGCCGTACGAAGTATGATCCTTGTAGAACGGCTCCATAACCCAGTGTCCGGCATCCTTGTCAAACCCAAAAGTGCTGTGACGTATCACGGTGTAAATAATAACCAGAAGCAAGGGGAAAATGTACAGCAACTGGTACTGCCTGATATTGCGCAAATTGGAGAAAATGTGGGCCGCTACGAAATACATCGGCACGATAAACCACAACTTCGCGAGAAGAAATTTCAGAGAGACTACAGGATATTCACTGCTCACGGTAGTAAAAGCAATCCAACCTACATAAGCGTAAATAATGTACGACAACGGATGTTTCCAAATGCGCGAATCAATGCTTTGCCCTTGCATGATGCGAAAGACCATGAGCAATAGAATCCCAAATAGCAAAGGCTCTGTGGGAAGGTAAAATCCCACGCCGCCAATTTCCAGTTGCTCCAAGTTGAGAGAGACCGGCGTGCACATTACTACGAAAAGCAGGAGCTTATCCAATCTGAACAACGCTGCCCATATCACCAGCAATCCCAATGGCAAAGCCATGAAGTAGTACTGCTCGAAGTAGAGGGCTACGGCATTCGCCAAAATGAATAGCGCGCCCAGAATGACCGACCAACGTATTTGACGGGTCAACTCCATATTACAGCTTGCCTGCTACTTTCAACCTGCGAATACTGTCGAGAATCAGCAGTACAAACACAATAAAAACGAATGTAGAAGCAACCGACATCGCCACGATGAGCCAGCGCACGGGATAGGCTTTCTTGTCGGATATGGTCGCATTGTCCACAACAAACTTGGATGGCAGTTTTGAGTTTACGTCGATATACATCAAATCATATCGCTTCTTCAACACGGCCTCTCGCTCGTACGCCGACTCAATAAGCGTCTCGAGTTTGGTGTAGATGCTACCGTACTTGCTCAGTTCCTGCATTTTTTCATTGAGTCGTTCGGCCTGGTTTAGACGTCCTTCATTAATGGCCGTGGCATACTGCTCGTTCAGACCTTCAATCTGTGTGATATAGTCATACACTCCCAGCCTGCGAAGAGATTCCATCGAGTCTTCGAGCAGTTGGATTTCGCTTTGCAGATTCTGATAGGAAATCTTGGCGTACTCAAATGCCTGCAATGCACGTCCATTGCGCAATTCATTACTCAAAGTATCGGCGAGATCTGCAATAGTATTGGCCATGTCCCGGGCTTGCTTGGCATCTTTGTCGAGCACATCCACCTGAACCGATCCAAATTTGGTCATCTTGGCCGTAACATTACTGTCGTATTCTCGCGCAATCAATGTATGAGCACCGGGCTCAGTGGAATCTATGTCATAGTCGGTCCATAAATCAAACCGGTCAATCAATGTAGTGCGGATCTGGTCGGAATTCAACAATTGAAGCAATCGTTCCGCATCGTCTTTTTCCCCGTATTCGAGGAGGTCTTTACGTTTGATGTCTTCCAGAAATTGCTCACCAATAGAGTGTTGCTGGGTAGCAAACATCACCACGGTGCTCTTAAATTTTTCTTCGATCATCAAAGAAGCCACAGCCGAAACAATTCCGGCGGCTACGCATACTCCTATGATAACCCATTTCCATCGCAGAAAAAACAACAACAAATTGGTAGACTCCAGCGAGGTATCCTGGACGGGGTGAGAAGAGTCAGACATACGTTCAAAATTTTGGCAAAAGTAAGTATTTCGGTACAGTGCCGACTTGGGGAGAATAGCGGATTATTTGCGGGATCGCATCAATGTCATAAAGGATTTCACATTGAGCAATCCTACGCCCACTGCAAGCAATAATCCCCCTCCCAGGAAAGCACCCAACTTTAACACTTCGTGCCCCTGGATTATTGTGCTGCCTGCTCCTAAAACAGCCAATCCACCGATATAAACCACCAATTGCTTCACCAGCGAAGCTTCGAGACGGAATTGGAAAGCACGGAAACAAATTATTGCCTGCGTAATCGCAACAATACCATGTGCACACAGACTTGCAATGGCACATCCCAAGGCATGGCATTCCCATATCAAGGCCAGGTTCAACCCCACATTCAGCACCAGACCAATAAGCGCAATTTGATTCAACTTACGTAGCTGTCCGGCCGCCGTCATGAGCGTTCCGAAAATGTACGACAAGGCAAAAAACAGGAAGCTGATCATTAAAATGGAAAACGTGGGAGCGGCCTCCGAAATACGCTCGTGGTAGCGCAGACCCAAAATGGTATCGTCAAATAAGAAACAAGCCGCTGAGAGAAGCAACGTTCCACTGAACAACACCCGAAACGATAACATGGTTACGGGTTCTACCGATTCTTTTTGACTCAGCATACGGGCAAAAATGGGGAGTAGCAATACGGCAAACAGATACGAAACCATATTGGCGGCCTCAAACAATCGAAAGCCCATCGCATAAATACCGGCGTGGTAAGCCCCGTCGGGTAAGAGGCGTTCCAACATAATGCTATCGGTGCGGTAGTAAACGGTCATGAGGAAGAACAACAGCGCATAAGGGAAACTGTTTTTCAGTATCATCACATTGAAAGCCTTGTCCACAATAGGGCGGACCTTGCCCGCCTGGCGCATGACCATGAACAAACTGACCAGAAAGGAAGTACTGTAGGCGATAGTCTGCCCCCAAATAAACCAGGTTATATCAAATGCCTGATCGGTAACGCTGCCCCACAATAAAAGTCCCATCAGGACAATCAATAATGATCTGTCTAGGACTGAGATAATACTGTCTTGCTTAAAAAGGTGAAGTCCGCTGAGATTGGATCGGAAAAAGAGGATAAATCCGGCCAGGGCTTGATTCAAGCCCAGTATCAGCAGGTGTTGAAGATCGATTCCACGGTACCCCAGCCCCCAACCGGCTGCCATAAGTACAGATAAGTACAACAACACAAGCAAGCCTCGCAAGGTGAGGATTCGGGGGAAATGCTTGGCCAGCAATTGTTCGTGACTGGCAATATTGCGGGTGTTGTAATTCTGGATTCCAAGGTCGAGCAGGATGTTGAAGAGGAAAGACAGACTGATAAGCGCCGCATATTTCCCGTAAATTTCAGGACCCACCTGATTCTGAACCTCGGCTTCAATTCCGAGGATATACGTTGGCTTGATCACGAGATTCACGGCCAATAAAAAAATCAGATTCGAAATAAACTTCTGTCTCATCCCGGCTACTGCGTGCTGCAAGATAGTCCAATAATCCCGCTTCGATGCGGCTTGTCGGCCTATTTATATTCACCAATCCCTGCAGGAACAAATTACTTTCGAAAGGCCGAAGAATCCCATAAATTCGCAGCCTTATCCAATCGTGAAAATAGGCGTAAATACCAGATTGCTTCTGAAAGGCAAACTTACCGGCATCGGTTGGTTTACCTATCAAACCCTGCGCTACATCACCAACGCTCATCCCGAGCATACCTTCTATTTTTTCTTCGATCGCCCTTACAACGAGGAATTTGTTTTTTCGAGCAACGTAGTACCTGTGGTGCTGGGCCCCAAGGCGAGGCACCCCATCCTCTTCCGCATTTGGATGGATATCCGGGTATTGCGCAAAGCCCGACAATTGGGCATCGAAGCTTTCATTTCTCCTGAAGGGATGCTGCCATTGAAATTGCATGCACCGTGTCTCACCGTTATTCACGACCTTAATTTTGAGCACTACCCCAATGATCTGGCCAAGTCGCATTCACGTTATTACCGAAAGTACTTCCCCTTGTTTTGCCGCAAAGCAGCGCGAATTGCCACGGTTTCAGAGTACAGCAAGCAGGATATTTGTAAGCAATACGACATCAATCCCTCGAAGATCGATGTGGTGTACAATGGGGTCAATGAGTGGTTTGCTCCGCTCGATGAGTCGAAAAAAGGCGAGGTCAGGAACCGTTTAACCGAGGGCCATCCCTACTTTATTTTTGTAGGAATGCTGCACCCACGGAAAAATGTGCATCGACTGTTTGATGCCTTCGATCGCTTTAAAAGCGAGGTTCTATCCGATGTGAAGTTGCTCATTGTGGGCGAGAAGTTGTGGTGGGATGGCGAAATTTCGGAGGCTTATGAACGGATGGCGCATCAACAAGATGTGGTGTTTACCGGACATCTGCCCAGTCAGGAGTTGGTAGAGGCAATGGGCGCATCATTGGCGCTGACCTATGTGCCTTACTTCGAAGGCTTCGGAATTCCTATTTTGGAGGGCTTTAAATGCGGTGTTCCGGTGATCACATCCAACCGCACGTCAATGCCCGAAGTGGCGGGTGATGGCGCCATTTTGGTGGATCCCTTTTCTGTTCAGGCAATTGAATGGGCCATGCGGCAAATGGTAACGAACTCAGATCTACGCGACCAGCTTGTTGCCAATGGATTTGAACGACTCAAGCATTTTTCCTGGGAGCAATCCGCCGAATTGCTGTGGGGCAGTTTTGAAAAAATGATGGGGGAACGCCCATGAAGCGGCTGCTGCCCTTTGCTCAGCCCAACCGCATCGAAGCGGGTTGCGACGAAGCGGGCAGAGGATGCCTGGCCGGACCGGTAGTCGCTGCAGCGGTGATTCTTCCTCCCGGCTTTTCAGTTCCGGAACTCAATGACTCCAAACAAATCTCTGAACGTAAACGTCGGATGCTCCGCCCCATTATCGAAGAATCGGCCATGGCATGGGCTGTTTCAATGGTAGATCATAAGGAGATCGACGAGATCAACATCCTCAATGCGTCCTTTGCTGCCATGCACCGTGCTGTCGATCAATTGAAGGTGAGGCCGGAATTCCTGATTATTGATGGGAACCGATTTAATCCGTATCCCGGAATCGAACACGAATGCATGATCAAAGGCGATGGCCGATTCATGTCGATTGCGGCAGCTTCAATCCTGGCCAAAACCCACCGCGATGAATATATGGAACGCCTGGCCGCGGAGTACGATATGTACGACTGGTCATCCAACAAGGGCTATCCCACACGCAAGCATCGGGACGCCATCCGAAAACACGGCCCAAGTCCTTATCACAGAAGATCATTCAAGTTGCTACCCGAGCAGTTGGAGTTGAGGTTCTAGTCGTTATTTACCTTATCGGATAGCATAAAAAAGGGGTCAACTCTGATGAGATGACCCCCTAAAGGAATTTCAATTTTAGTCTAGTACTTTCCGGCCATCGCTTCACTCACATTGATAATGTGGTCACCGGCTTTTTCACAAAGACCGAATAGATCACTGTAGATCATACCTGTTTTAAAGCTGTATTCGCCTTGTTCAACTTTGCCGAGGTGCTCGCTTCGCAATGCATTTCTCATGTTGTTGATCGCCGACTCACACGATTTTGCTTTCTCCAGGTTCACTTTACCCCATTCTGCGGTGAGGTTGTTGTTCATTTCTTCAAATGCTTTCTCAACAAGCCGTAGCATTTCGAGGATATTCTCTCGCTGTTCAGGCAGGAAGTATGAATTACTCGCATCTTTCTGCTCAATAGTCTTAGA
>JAGQVX010000133.1 GCA_020437755.1 Flavobacteriales bacterium | reverse complement strand
CCCTCTTCTGGAGCCCATGTGCACTGCCCTTCTCGATCGCGGTTTAACTGCAGAGATCCACTAAACGCATGAGTTTGTTGTCTGTTCAGCACGTCGACGGGCTGAATACAGGCTTTATTATTTTATCGGCCATTGCTGCCGTTTTCTTCCCTTTTGAATTGTTTATTGGTTCCTATATAATACTTGGACCATTACATTATCTCACTGAACTTAACTGGCTCAAAGACAGGCGATTCTTTATCGCATCTGACAAACGTTTTTTACTCCTTGTCGCTTTGTCCGTCTTGGTTACCTTTATTTATTTGGCGAGCAAAGTTTCCGTATCCTGGGCTTCTCACCTATCGCTATCTGCCCTTATTTTAGGCGGCTTACTGGGTAGTATAGCATTGCTGGCCATTCGGCAAATGGTGTACAGCATCATCGGATTCTTCGTGCTTCTGTTCATTGGATATTTCCTCACCACGATGTGGAAACCCATTTGGCTTCTTGCCTTATTTGTGCCCACAGTCATTCACGTATATTTTTTCACGTTGGCTTTTATGTGGTATGGATCGTTGAAAGTGCGATCAGTATTGGGATACTTCAATATTATACTCCTCATAGCCGCGGGAGTCATCCTACTTTATTTTTCCCCTTCACAAGTATCGCCAAGCGGTACTTTGGGACAATTCATGAGTATTAGCCGGTTTAATAGTTTGTCAAGCACCTTGTTAGCATTATCGGGTCACTGGCGAGGGGTGCAATCGTTTTTAGCGTTTGCCTACACCTACCACTACTTAAATTGGTTTAGCAAAACATCCATCATTCGATGGCACGAAATTCCTACGGGCAAATGGATCACCGTTATCGTCCTATGGTTGAGCAGCGTGGGCTTATTTCTCTGGGATATCCGTGCGGGAGTTTTTGCCTTATTTGGATTAAGCATCCTTCACGTAGTCATGGAGTTTCCTTTAAATATTAGATCCATACAGTATATTGCCCATCGATTGATGCGACTGAATCAGCATTGAAATAGCGTTTATGGAGAGTACTCACCAAACCAAGCTCCCTTCCTGGCTCAGGCCGTACGAGAAGCATTTGCCCCAGTTTGTTTATGGAGGTATTGACGGCAGTATTACCACTTTTGCTGTGGTTGCAGGGGCTGAAGGAGCTAATTTGGATTCCAATATTGTAATCATCCTCGGATTGGCCAATCTTATTGCCGATGGCTTTTCCATGTCGATAGGAGCCTATCTGAGTCACCAGGCAGAAAGCGACCGCTATGACCTGGTCAAAACTCAGGAGTACCTGGAAATCGAGCGCATTCCTGACACAGAGCGACAAGAAGTACGAGAATGTCTGCAAGAAATGGGCTTTGAAGGTAGATTGCTGGATGAAGCGTGTGATACGATATGTGCCGACAAAGACCGATGGGTTCATTTTATGATGCACCATGAAATGCACATGATACCGCCCGATTCCTCACCTTTGTCGAACGCTGCAGCCACGTTCATTTCTTTTGGTATAATGGGCGCTGTTCCATTGGCCGTTTATGTTGCGGATTGGTTCAGTCCTATGGATGCAGACTTGTTCCTATGGTCTTCCGTGCTGACGTTCCTCGGTTTTATGTTTATTGGTTATTTCAAAGGTCTGGTTGCCGATCGGCCCATTTTGAAGAGCGTTTTGGAAACCATCGGATTGGGAGTGGCTGCGGCTTTCCTCGCCTATTTCGCAGGAGACATCCTGGAACATTTGCTGGCCGTTGAACGCTGAGTCAATGTATTGAAAATCAATAGTTGCACGCTTTGAATGTGGTAGATTTCGAGCGATTGGCTACCTTCACTCCAAACCGAAACCAACATGTCTGGAAAACACGTTCACCTGGTACTGATGTGTGCCCTCCTTTGGGCAGGTCAATTTGCACTTGCACAGCCGTTGATCAACGAATTCTGTGCTGCCAATCTCAATGATTATCAAATGAATGACGGTTTCGCACCGGAGTACAAAGACTGGATCGAGTTGTACAATTCCACCAGCGAGGAGATGGATATTGGTGGGTACTGGTTGAGTGATGATGTCAACAATCCGCAAATGTGGTCCATTCCTGCCGGCACGACTTTAGATCCTTTTGGTTTTTTGGTCATTGCCGCAAGTGGGTATGCCGATTATAATCCGGATGCTTTGGTACTCATGAGTGCCAACTTCAAACTACGCCAAACCGCTGGAGAAGATGTGGTGTTAAGCAGTCCGGAAGGGGTGGTCTTGGAATACTACGATTTTGCTGATCTCGGCCCAAACAAGGCTAACCATTGCTATGCAAGGCAAACAGACGGAAGCGAAAACTGGCGTATTACGACCAATCCAACGCCCGGAACATCCAATATGGGCGTAATGCGTTTGGCGTATGCCGTAGTACCTGATATAACCCCGGAACCCGGTTTTTATAGCGGAGATTTGACCGTAATCATTGATGTCTCCGGAGCCGGTGGCACCATATACTATACTACCGATGGATCACTCCCCAACAACCAGAGCGCGGTGTACGACCAGGGGATTACCCTTTCAGAATCTACTTCAATACGAGCCATATTCTACCCGGAAGATCCTGACCTTCTCCCCTCTTTTGTGAGTACTCATACCTACTTGATTGATGAACCTGCAATGAATCTGCCTGTGGTATGCCTGGCGGGATCAGACTTGCTCACAGGAGTTTGGTCGACAAGCATCAAGGAATCGGTGCTTGAGTACTTTGATACCGAAGGTAACCTGATATGCACCGGACACGGCGAGACGGATGAACATGGAAACGATACGAATGCGTACAATCAGCGCGGATTTGACTATGTAAATCAGGATGAAATGGGCTATGAACACCACCTTTCTCATGCCTTTTTCCCACATTCAGAGCGCGCCGAATTTCAACGGCTCATCTTCCGCGCAGCCGGTGATGACCAATACCCACAGGGCTACCAAGGCGCACAATTGCGCGAGGCTACTATTCAGGAGCAATGTATAAAAGGCGAACTTCATCTGGATTGCCGCAGTGTTCATACGGTAGCTGTTTATTTCAACGGAAACTTCCGGGGTGTTTACCACATTCGTGAAAAAGTGGATGACCTGGATTACCTCAAATACTATTATGGCGTGTCATCCGGAGATGTGGACTACATCAAAACCTGGGGAGGCACCTGGAATGAATACGGATCGTCTGACGACTGGAACGACCTGGTTGCCGATCTGGAAAGCACGAACGCGTGCGACTCCCTTGATCTTATCGATATCACCAATCAAATTGACATTCAGAGCTTTACTGATTTCTACATCATCAATTCCTTTCTGAACAATACGCGATGGCTCAACTGGGACAATTCCTGGTGGCACACCACAGGAGAGAATGGTGTAGCCATACCGTGGCGCTATGCACTTTGGGATTTGGACAGCTTTGGCGATGACGTCATCAACTACACCGGAATCCCCAACATGTCGGTCTATGCCTATCCGTGCGACTTTCTCACTATGGGCGATCCGGGAGGACAAGGACATATCCCGCTTATTAAGAAACTATTTGAAAGTGAGGCGTTTACAACGCAATTCGTCAATAGATACCATGAATTGTTGAATACAACACTTTCCTTTGAATCGCTGTCGCAAACACTTGACAGTCTGGAAAACCTCATGCTTCCCGACATGACGTATCACTGCGAACGATGGGGAGGCAGCGTTAGCGAGTGGCAGGAAAATGTAAATGATCTGCGGACATTTTTCGAGCAACGTTGTGACACGATAGGTGCGCTGGTGGATATTTGCTGGCCATTGGACTTTGAGAATGGTATTAACTTCACCCTTCAAATCGAGGGAGATGGTTCCGTTTTTATGAATGGCGTGAACTACACCACCGACGATACACCTGCCAACTTATCATTCGATTGTACGTCGGATATGAATCTTGAGGCGTTCGATGGAACAGACTACTTCACACACTGGGAGGTCAACAGCGGGTTCATTGATTTGGATGACCCTGCCAATCCGATAATATCCTTTTCCCTATCTCAGGATATTTTACTGACGGCCCATTTCGAAGAAATCATCTCGTTCAATGCGCTTGACAAGGCACAGCTGCAGACCTACCCCAATCCTGCCGATGATGAGGTTCATATCGTTGCCGGAGATTTGATGAATACCGCAATTTTAATGGATATTTCGGGCCGAATAATGGATCAGTTTGCGGTAAACAACTATCAATTTAATGTGCCCGTGAGCCATTTGCCGAATGGCTTGTATTATGTCCAAATTCAATGGGCTGAAGGCATTAAAAAGCTACCGGTAGTTGTATCGCACTGATTCTCAAAAGAATCTTGCATGAAACACATCGTTATAACCGGTGCCAGCAGTGGCATTGGAAAAGCTACTGCTCATCAGTTGCTTCAAAAAGGATATCGCGTCTCGTTATTGTCGCGCTCCATCGAATCCATGAACGTCGAATTCTCCATGGAGAACGCACAGTGCATTGCGTGTGATGTTCGGGATTATAATGCAGTCAATCAGGCATTCGCCAAATGCAGAGCCTCATTCGGCCCCATAGACGTGCTCGTAAACAACGCCGGACTAGGTGTATTTGACCGGCTGACCGACGGAAGTATCGAGGACTGGCATACCATGGTGGACACAAATGTTAAGGGCGTCCTCAACACCATTCACGCCGCATTGCCTGAATTGCGCAGTCGAAAAGGTCACGTTATCAATCTGGCTTCTGTGGCAGCGCATCACGTGTTTCCCAATAGTGGCGTGTATTGCTCTACCAAATGGGCCGTGGCCGCACTATCGGAGAGCATTCGCATTGAACTGGCCAAAGAAGTTCGCGTTACGACTATTTCCCCGGGAGCAGTGAATACCGCGTTTATTTCGCAAACCCACAATGAGGAATTGCTCAGTGAATACCGTGATTACTTCGCAGCCGGACTCCATCCCGATCTCATTGCTCAGAACATTGTGTTGGCCATTGAAACCGATGAATCGGCTGTGATTAGTGAAATAATTATTCGTCCAAATCGACAGAATAAATAAGCCCACTTGCATAAGCCCCTGGAGCTAAGTACCTTTTGGGGCAAATGCATGATTATGAAGTATTCATTACTCGTATTGTTGTTGTGGAGTGGGACGCTTGCTGCCCAGCTTGAAGTTCTGAATGTAACGCCCGATCCCTTCTCACTTACTGCCACACCTGAAACGGAGATTACCATTGAATTCAATGCAGCCATGGACATGGCTACCCTTGGTAATAACCATTTTCAGGTATTTGGCCGATGGTCGGGCCCTATGTCGGGTCAATTGAGTTGGGACAACACGTATACGCTTGTCACTTTCACCCCCGACCGCCCCTTCTTTTCCGGAGAGTGGATTTCGGTCATGCTCACACATGATGTTCTTTCCGCCGAAGGTGAACCCCTCGCCTCGGGATATGCCTACAACTTTTGGATACGCTCTCTCCCCGGCTCTCTTATACTGCCCGAAACAGAAGTCATTGAAATGCGCATGGAGGGAGAAGTCTTTATACAATGCTACGGGGCCTACGCTGGGGACATCAACAATGATGAGTCAAGCGACCTGGTTGTTGTGAACGAATTTGCCGAAGACATGCGCATCCTGCTCAACAACGGCGATGGAACCTTTGGCGATTTTGAACTCGTGCCTATGCCTGGATCCAACAAACCATCGCCCAACGAGGGGGCCGACTTTGATCTGGATGGGGAAATTGATATTGCTTTGGGATCTACTCAGGGAGATCAAGTAAGTGTGTTTTTTGGAGATGGTGTGGGGTCGTTTGGAGCTGAGTCGGTTTATACCGCATCAACCGGTGTGCGTGGACTTACGGTGATCGATTTCGATGCCGACGGCTATACGGATATCGCTACTGCCAATCGCGTGGGCGACAATGTGGCCCTGTTTACCAATCTGGGGGACGGTACTTTTGGGGAGGCTGTGTTTATCGACACCGGTTCGGCCGACGAGACAGCCGCAGCCACGGGCGATTTCAACAATGACGGCATCATGGACATTGCCGTGGCTACTTATCAAGGAAGCGAGCTATTTGTGCTGCGGGGAGACGGGATGGGCAATTTTACTGTAGGTCCTCCCGCCTCGTTGAATAGCAATCCGTGGATGATTGCGGTTGGAGACGTTGATGGAGACGGCAACCTTGACGTGGCCTCAGCTTTGGCCGGCACAGCCACGGTATCGATCAATCGCGGGGATGGCACGGGTGCCTTTGCTGCAACCGAGTATTACGCTGTGGGAGATTTCCCTTTGGCCATTGACCTGGGTGACCTGGACGGTGATGGCGATTTGGATTTTATCTCATCCAATTATTCTTCCGACGATTTCACCTTGTATGAGAACCTGGGCGATGGAGCGTTTGGCAATCCCATTACCTATGAGGCTTATGGCGCGGGAAGCTGCGCTATTTTCCACGACCGCAATAACGATGGCGTTATGGATCTCACTGGTATCGATGAGGTAGATGATCTGGTGATACTATTTACCAACTCGCCTATTGTGCATGATGATTCGTTTCATGACGCCGCCCCATCATTTGCCGTATGGCCAAATCCCTGTACCGATATGCTGCACCTTTCCAACTTGAGCGCAAATACCGGTGAAATTCGCGTGATTTCAACGGATGGCCGTGTGCTGATGAGCATGGCTAAGACGGGGCAACAAAACCAGAAGTTAAACCTATCTCAACTGTCTGCCCAGGTTTTGGAGGTGCAGGTGTTGGAGGCGAACAGTTTGATTTCCAAACGCGTGATTATTGGATTCTAGATCATCGATCCACATTTCTTTTCTGACGAATTGTTTTCTTTTCTACTGATGACGGTCATGATTTTTGGCGAATGCCTTCTCTAGCTTTGCCACATGGACTATGTCTTATTGATTGAAAAGAAGGGCGAATTGGCCGAAAACCTCATCGAATTGCTGGAAATGGCAGGGATTCGGGCGGAGTGCGTTCGTAGCATCAAAGATGTAGGTCCACACTTGAAAAATGAAGGCTTGTTTGCCGTAGCTGCCAATTCACTCAGTCTGGACGGACATATCCGCACCTTTGCCCGCACCTTGCATGCCTCCAAAAAGCGCAAAGTAGCTCTGATTGTATTTGGTGAAGAAGATCATAGCGGCAATGAAGACGTGGTTGATTACTACCTCCAAATGCCTTTTGATGACGATGCTTTGTTGAATCTCATTCTCAATATGCGCAATGCCCGCCGCTCAAACGTGGCGTGATTCTTTTCCCTCTCCTCAACTTTTAGTATCATCGCCCCGTAAACTTTTTGCATGGGTGTGAATGATCGTTCTATTGGCTTTTTCTGCAGTTCAATAAGTTGGGGCGGACTGGAAATGAATTTGCTCAAATATGCGCAATGGCTGCATGAACGCGGTTGGCGGGTGGTGTTGTTTTGCGTGAAGAACACTCCTATTGATCAGTCTCATGAAGGCATGGCATTCGCCAAATGTCATATCGGCCGCAACCACAAATACTTCGATTTCAAGAATGCGAGAAGGGCCGCACGTATGTTTGACCATTACGAGCTGGAGTACGTTTGGATCACCGACACCCGTGACATGGACACCGCCGGAATTGCCTGTCGCCGGTCCGCCATTTCCCCTACCTTGGTATACCAGCAGGCGATGCAACTGGGGGTAAAAAAGAAGGACTGGATCCATACCATGCGGTATCGGCGCATTGATATCTGGATTGCTCTTCTGCCCTATCTCCGCCGCCAACTCCACGATCTCACGAGAATCGACATGAATAAGGTGGTTGAAATCCCCTTAGGTGTTGATTTGAAGTCGCTGGAGTATCAAGGCACACGCGAACAGGCGCAATTGACATTTCGTCTTCCCTCAGGCACTACTGCAATAGGAGTCATAGGGAGGTTTGACAAGCTCAAAGGTCAATTATTTGTCATCAAAGCCATGGCAAAGCTGGTGGAACAAGGACTTCCTGTTCACCTGCTCATTGTGGGTGAGTCAACGCGCAACGAAGCCAATACTTATGAGCAGAACATGCGGGAAGCCGTGGCTGCTCTTGGCCTCACTCAACATGTCACCATCCATCCCTTTATTCAGGATGTGGAGCGTTTTTACAAGGCTGTGGACATCCTGGCTGTGCCATCAGCCGGTGAGACGTTTGGCATGGTGACCATTGAGGGCATGGCCTGTGGATGTGCTGTAATAGGAACCGATACCAGCGGTACTCCCGAGATACTGGACCACGGGGGGTGCGGATTGCTTTATGAACCCGATAATTTGAATCAGTTTGTAGATCTGTGTTCTACCTTGGTAACCCATCCGGATAAACGGCATGAACTGAGCTACAAGGCTACTGAACGCGTGCATGAAATGTATGACATCAACAACGTACTGGACCGCATTCAAGAGGAACTGGTCAGCCGCCGAAAGCGTTAAATTATTGGATTTGCGGGAAGAGACCGTTCGATTAATACTTACCCAACCTGAAAGAGCTTCTTAAGCCAATCCTTTCGCAATGGTTTTTCAACGTAGTCAAGCACCAATTGACACTGGAAGGCCTTCTTTTTATCGTCATTGCGAAGCGAAGACGACAACATTACCACAGGAGTGAGTATTTCACGACTTTGCAACTGACCAAGCACGTCAAAGCCATCCATTTCGGGCATTTGAATATCCAGAAAAATCAAGTCGGCTTTCACTTGTTTGGAGTCGAGCTGTTCAAGCGCCTCAACAGGATTTTGGAAGGTTGTGACCTGAATGTCGGGGCGCACTTTTTTCAATATGACCTCATTGGCCATATTTTGAAGCAGATCGTCATCGATGAACACCACATCGTTGATGGTCAGACTAGGAATTTCCCTTGCCTTATGTTCACCCGTTGGATTCAAGGAGTCATTGATTTCCCCAATCACAAGCATGGTTTGATCCATAAGTCGGGGTAGATTTTCGAGGT
The DNA here is from genome assembly GCA_020437755.1 of Flavobacteriales bacterium. Classification (GTDB taxonomy): domain Bacteria; phylum Bacteroidota; class Bacteroidia; order Flavobacteriales_D; family Sanyastnellaceae; genus JADFAK01. Next base: position 759 of record JAGQVX010000133.1, on the reverse strand, counting down.
ACTTAATGTCTCCCGACTCCTTGTAGGCTTCCATCATGGATTCAAGCTGTGAGATAGGCAAGCGCAGTTTGTGCGAATTCAGGAAGCTGTATTCCTTGAACTCTTCAAATTTACGCTCGAGCTGTCGGGTTCGTTCGGTGACTTGTTGTTCGAGCAATTGATTGTGCTCACTGAGCTTTTCACGCGCATCAGCCAACTTGGAAGTGAGTTGCTTGTTGCGCATAAAAATCACACCTAGTACAGTTATAAAAATGGCCAGCAGCACGACCAAAGCCGCCAGGAAACGATTCTGACGAGCGCGTCTCAATGCCAGCTCTTCGATTTTGGCCATCTGGTCGTTCTTGATGTCCGCCAGAATTTGAGTCTGCTCCAATTGAATCTCCAACTCGGCCTGAAGAATTTTGTCGCGAACCACAGGTATATCCAGATTTTTATAGAGATCCAATCGAATGGATGTGATCATCGTCATCAAATCGAAACTCATATTGCCGTGGTCGTAACCGTACATGCGCAAGATCCCGAGATAGTTGTAGAAATCATACTGACGTACCAGACCGTTGGACATGTGCAAACACTCATTCAATAATCTGATCGTCTCAGCTTCGTTGTGTTCGCGAGTGATCTGATACCCAATCAGCAATTGGATCGCATCCATCGACAAATAGACATCTCCGTAACTATCCGCTTCTTGCTTCAATTGATCCAACTCTACCGGATCCACTGCCAGCGAGTCGCCGTACATAATGGATTGCAACTCCG
>JAGQVX010000132.1 GCA_020437755.1 Flavobacteriales bacterium | reverse complement strand
CCGCATAATGTCGATTCATTTCAGAATCATCGCCTCCACCTGCCCTTTTTCGCCCCCCTTCATATCGGCACCGGCGCGATTCATCGCGCCGCATTTTAGGGATTCATTTCAGAATCATCGCCCCCATCGGCCCTTTTTCGCACCCCTTCATATCGGCACCGGCGCGATTCATCGCGCCGCCCCCTACATCAACCAAGCATCATTCTCCGTAGACTGCTGTAGAGCAATCATCTTGAGAACGGTAACCGCGGCTTCGACGCCCTTGTTGCCATGAATGCCCCCTGATCGGGCTCGGCTCTGATCGATCGTGTCGTCGGTCAATACTCCAAATACAACCGGGCGATTGAACTTCAGACCTACGTCCATAATGCCTTTGGAAGTGGCCTGACATACAAAATCAAAGTGTGCTGTTTCACCTCGAATGACAGAGCCTAGACAAATTACTCCATTGAATTGAGAAGATTCCAAAAGGAACTGAGCCCCTAATGCAAGCTCAAAGCTTCCCGGAACGCGGTGCACCCGCACATTCTCCTCCTTCATCCCGCACGAAAGCAATGTCTCGTGCGCTCCTTTCAGTAAATTGTCGGTGATTTCACTATTCCACTCCGAAGCAACAATGCCTACGCGCATCTCCGATGCATTGGGCAACGACCCGGCATCAAACTCCGATAGATTGGATAAATTGGTGGCCATAAAGTACGCCGGCTACCCGACCGAATTAATACTGGTAAAGCATGGCTCCATACTTGGCAGCCTTCTCGTACTCAGTAGCATCCGGATAGTTGGTGGTGATCTCGTCAAACATCTTTTTCGCCTCTGCATTGTTGCCCAATTCCAATTGGACCATTGCAGCCTTCAAAAGATATAGTGGAGCTGAATAACTCTTAGAATCTGATGCCGATGCCTTACGGGCAGCTTTGTTCAACCATTCTGCGCCCTGGTTCAAGTCGCCAAGCTCAACATACATATCACCCACATTGCCCATGGCAATCAATCCCAATACGTCGTCATCAAAATCGCTCTTCGAAAAATGATCAAGTGCCGACTGATAATCTCCCTGATCACGGTAAATGATGCCCAGGTAATAGTTCGCAAGCATACCTACTGAAGTCCCATCGTACGCTTTGGCAACTTCCAAAAAGCCCATGTGCTCATCGTCTCCGTTCAACGCCTGATCCAATGAATCATTCATGAAGTACATCTCCGCACGCCAAATGCTCGACTGAGCTTTTTCTACTTTCGGCTGAACTACAAAGTACTTGTACCCGAAAAAGGCCAAAGCAACCAAGGCAACTCCAACCAATACTATGGTCAACGTCTTACGGTTGCGATCAACGTACATCTCTGTCTTGGTGTAAATCTCCTGTACGTCTACGATAGTTTCATCTTGTGCTTGCTTCTTCGCCATGGCTCATATTTAGGAGCGCAAAAATAAAGTTTTTTCCTTGAATTGCCTATTGCTTGACTAAATTATGGACGCCCTCACCATTTGACGAATGTCAAAACCTCTTGAACGTTGATAACCTGAGGTTCAAAACACTACGCCACACGCGGTGAAGTGTTCATGATCCGCTACCTTTGCCCTTGCCTGTGAAAAAACACGATCTCATACTCGAATCCCTTTCCCTCGTTAACTTTAAAAACTACGACGAGGCCGAATTGTCCTTCAGCAAATCCATAAATTGCTTTGTGGGCGACAACGGATCGGGAAAAACCAATGTGCTCGATGCCATCCATTACCTAAGCATGTGCAAGAGCTATTTCAATCCCATCGATTCGAAAAACATCATGCGCGATTGCTTGTTTTTTACCATTCAAGGGGTGTTCAACAAACAGGATGATCACCATAAGGTACACTGTGCCGTGCGAGCAGGCCAAAAAAAGATCTTTAAAAGAAATGGAAAAGATTATGACCGCCTTGCCGATCATATCGGACTGTTTCCCTCTGTAGTGATCTCGCCCGTCGATGCCGACCTCATCGCCGAAGGCTCAGAGGTGCGTCGAAAACTCATCGATGGCATTATTTCACAAGATAACCGCTCCTACCTCGATCACCTAATTGCCTACAACAGGGCCTTGCAGCAGCGCAACAACTTGCTCAAACATTTTGCTGCAGAACGCCGGTTTGACAGGGAAAGTCTGGATATCTGGACTGAAAAACTCGTGGAGCACGGAGCACCTATTTTCGAATTGAGAAAGCACTTCATCAGCGAGTTTCGTCCGCTGGTGGAACAAATTTATCGTGAAATCAGCGGCAATGCCGAACCGGCGGAGGTCAAGTATATCAGCGGTCTGCATGAAACCGATCTGCAGGCTATCCTCGAGAAATCCGTCGATGCCGATCGCAGGGCACAACGCACAACGGCAGGGATTCATAAAGACGATCTGGAATTTGAAATCAATCACTTTCCGGTGAAGCGATTTGGATCTCAAGGTCAGCAAAAGTCGTTTCTCATTGCCCTCAAACTGGCGCATTTCGAGTATATCAAGAAGTCTACCGGCGTTACTCCCATCCTGCTGCTCGATGATATTTTTGATAAAATCGACGACAAACGCGTGGCGCATCTTATGGAATTGGTGAGTACCCACCATTTTGGGCAGACCTTCATCTCCGACACGCACCAAACCCGGGTTCCCGACTTGTTTCAGGCTATTGACTCCGAAGTGAAGGTTTTTCAGGTGAGTAAAGGAACTTGTCAGGAAGTAATGCATCAAGCTCATGGCTAAACGAAACTCCAATCAACAGTCGCTGAAACAGGCTATTGATGACCTGCTGGGAATCTACCATCTGCGTAAAGGAGTGGATCAGGCCGCCGTTGCAGAGGCCTGGCAACAGGTCATGGGGAAAGCCATTAGCAATCGCACCCAACGCATTCAGCTTATGGATGGCACCTTACGAATCTACCTCGATTCGGGCGTTCTCAAAGAAGAATTTAGCTTCGAAAAACCGCGCATCATCGAATTACTCAACGATGAATTGGGCCGCGATGTAGTTAAACTGATTGAGATCTATTGATCAGTTTCCTGTAAAAACAGGCTTACGTTTTTGAAGGAATGCACGAACTCCTTCTTCGTAGTCGTGCGTCTTTCCCGCAGCAGTCTGCAATGATCCTTCAGTAGCCAACTGTTCTCCCAACGTATTAATGGTACTTTGATTCAAAGCGCGTTTAGTCAATCCAAGTCCTTTAGTGGGCATCTGTGCCAGCTTTTGAGCGAGAGCAAGCGCCTTGTCCGAAAAATCCTCGGCACCATATACATCGTAAATCATTCCCATCTGACGGGCATCTTCGGCACTTACCTTGTCTCCCAACATCATAAGTGCTGTGGCACGCTGAATACCAACCAACCGTGGCAAAAAGTAGGTGCCGCCACTGTCGGGAATCAACCCAATTTTACTGAATGCCTGAATAAAAGAAGCTTGCTCAGAAGCCACGCATATATCACAAGCAAGCGCAATGTTCGCTCCTGCTCCGGCAGCTACTCCGTTAACAGCGGCTACAATCGGCTTTTCAATCGAACGCAACCGCACAATGATCGGATTGTAATGCTCACTCACAATCGTAGTCAGGTCGGGCCCTTCTTCATCAATCGCTTCCGCAAGGTCCTGTCCGGCACAAAAGGCCTTTCCATTTCCCGTGATCAAAATGCAACGCACCATCGGGTCGTGGTCGCAGTCGTCAAGAATCTCCTGCAAGCCCAAAGCCATTTCGCGATTAAAACTGTTGAATTTATCAGGTCGGTTCAAAGTGATCTTCACTACTCCTTCCAATCGCTCCACCTGCAGCGTTTCCGTTGTTACTTCGTTGTTCATTGGCATTGATATACCCTCCGAAATTAGAGCCTTTTTTTGAACGGCAGCGGTTTTCGTGTTCTTTTTTATGCCATTCGGCAAATGATGAAGTGCCCCTTTTGGAGGTGTTCTGGTTAACGTCAGGCATGTAGAGCTAATGGAAAAGGGAGAGAAAACCGGGGTAGCGTGAGCATGAGATTTCAACCATGGGAATGAAATGTCACAATTCCGTGATCTTCTCCCCAGGGGAAAAGACTACTTTTCGGACTCGAAATGCAGTTCAACTGCATATTCACAATCATTCGAGGCGAATTGGTAGATCGCTTCGTGGTAGATAAATGAAAGCATAAGCTATGAAGCCACGCCATCGGCGTGGCTTCGCTTTTTTATTGATCGAGGCAATCCATCACGAAGACCTCAACTTCTCAATAAACTCCACGGACTATCGCGAGGGTGCAAACGTGAATTTCGCCCCCCCACCGAGCGATTTTCAAAATTTCACCCCAGATACCACGTTCCACTTCTTACATTTGCAATCCCGAATTTCACAAAGCACAATGGCTGTCGAGATCAAGAACAAAAAAGCAAACTATCAATACTTCCTTGAAGACCACTTCACGGCAGGGATTCTTTTGCAAGGTTCTGAGATCAAATCGATCAGGGCTGGTAAGGCCAGCATTCAGGAGGCGTACTGCAAAATCACGGGCGATGAGGTGTTCATCTATAATATGTACATCGCAGAATATCAGAATTCAGGATTCTTCGACCACGAACCGCGCCGCGCCCGAAAATTGCTCCTCAACCGACATGAAATCAATAAGATCATCCGAAAATCAAAGGACGTCGGATTTACGTTGGTTCCCGTGAAGCTGTTCATCAGCGAGAAAGGATGGGCCAAGCTGGAGTTTGCAATTGCGCGTGGAAAGAAACTTCACGATAAACGTGAAGACATCAAAGCAAAAGACATCAAGCGTGATTTGGATCGGTTAAAGAACTTCTGATCAGGAATCCAGTTCACTCAATTGCTGCTGAATAAACGCAGCCAGTTCACTCACATAGCCCGCCGAAAAATCAAACCGAATTCCCGCGGCTTCATAAATTTCAGGAATAGAACGCGTGTACCCCAATTTCAAAGCTTCTTTGTATTGAGCCACAGCCTTCTTCGGATCATTCTTGTAATTCCTCCATATGGCAATAGCTCCCAATTGCGCCATCCCATATTCGATATAGTAAAACGGAACTTCGAAAATGTGCAATTGCTTCTGCCACATATAATTTACGGCATCTTCACAACCACTATAATCCACAACATCTTCCGTAAACTCATGATGGATAGACTTCCATTCAGCTTTTCGCTCCTCAAGAGTATGATGGGGATGCTCATAAACCCAGTGCTGGAAACGATCAACTATAGCAATCCAAGGCAAAACGCTCAAAATGTCCTGCAAATGATCCTTTTTGGCTCGCTTCAACGTCTCCGGATCAGGATAGAAAACATCCCAGTAATCCATGGTGAGCAGTTCCATGGTCATCGAGGCCAGTTCAGCCACTTCCGACGGACAACCCTTGAACGAAGTCAGCTCCAAATCCTGTGTCAGAAAGGAATGGACAGCATGACCGCCTTCATGCATCATGGTTACCATGTCGCGCTGCGTGCCCACAGCGTTCATGAATATAAAAGGCACACCCGATTCATAAAGCGGATAATTGTATCCTCCCGGGGCTTTGCCTTCTTTCGATGCCAGATCCAGGTAGCCCATACTGTTCATAGTACTCAGGCATTCGCCAAAGAAGGAATCAACCATACCGAATACCTGCACGCTTTTCTGAAGCAATTCGTCAGCCGTGGAGAAAGGTTTTAAAGGTTCCTTTCCGGTAGGATCAACGGCGAGATCCCAGGGACGCAAAGTGTCTACCCCCAATTGAGCGCGACGTTCGCGAAGAAACGCTCCGGTAAGGGGCTTGATGGATTGAGCGATGCTCTTGTGGAAATCGAAACAATCCTCCTTCGTATAATCGAATCGCCCCATGGCTTCGAACTTGTAATCGCGAAAATTCTTAAAGCCGGCATTGGAAGCAATCGTTGTACGAAGCTCAATGAGCTGGGTAAACAATTCATCGAGTTTTTGATGCACCGACATGCGCACTTCCTGTGTCGCTTTCCACACTGCTTCGCGGTGCTGTCGATCTGTCTTTTGAAGTTCCGCCGCTGCTTGAGGTAAGGTCAGCTTGCTGCCATCTACTTCCACCGCCATACCTCCAATTGTCGCACCGTATTCCTGAGCCTTCTGTGCTACTTCGCTTTGCAACGGGATGTTGTTTTCGCGGTACAGTGCGATTTCCTTCTCAATCTGACGGAAATAAATCTCAAATGCCCGTCCCGTAAACTCACTCCTAAAGGGCTGAGCCATCAACATGCGGTTGAAGCGGTCATTGAAGGGTGATATCTTTGGTTGTATCTCCGACACAAACCACTGATACGACTGCGTCAACTGCTCGTCGCGTGTGTCAATGGTCATTTTGATATACCGCCAGGCTGCATCTTCTTCAATAAATGCCTCCGTTTCACTCAGATCGTTCAACCATTGCCGAAATTCAGACGATGACGTGATTTTCCTCCCGTCCAATGAATCCAGCCAGGGCTCAAGGTCCGACCATGATTTAACTTCTAATTGGGCAGGGAGAAAGTGACGTTGGGGAGCAGGTCTGTTCAATACTAGTCGTTTTCGGCGTTATCTTCTGAGGCACTCTCTTCAACAATTTCTGCGTCTTCAACCACGCTATCTTCTCCCTCAGCAAGCAAGCCGAGTTCGAGAAGTAGGTTGTACCATTGAAATAGCTTTCGCAAATCTGAATCATACACACGGTCTTCATCATACTCGGGCATTACGTCCGACATATAACCTCTTAGTTCGCCTGAAGGTGCTTTGTGATCAATAGCTGATTTACCTCCGGTGTGGGCGTATATTTTTTCGAATACTTCTACAAGGGGAACATCCTCCTCGTACGTATAGATGCTGATGTCTTCAAGTGAAGAAATCTTGTGCGCAGCATGCACCGGCATGCGCTTTCCGTTGATCAGCGATTCAACAATTACATTGGACCGTGAACTGGTCAGAAGCTTGTACAAACCGGGCTTACCCGAAATAGCGAGAATGTCCTTTAAATTCATCTATTCTTAATTAGGATGGCAAAAGTAGCAAGTCTTATGAGCTCGTACAAGAGGAATGACTGCCGAAAATCGTCAGGCGGAGCGGTAGCGCTTCAATTCCTTACTACGTCTCACATCAAAGACTCATACCGTGGAAATTCAGCGAGAAATTTCCAGGAAGCATTCACCAGGTCCACCTGCGCACAGTAATGTTCAAGTCCGTTGGTAACCATAAGTATAGGTACCTTCAACACGGCGTTGTAGCGCGCCGCTTGCTCAAAGGTAGTTGTCGATAAAGGGACTTGCGGACTTTTGCATTCCACAATCACCAGGGGCTGCTGATTCTTGCCATATACTACAATGTCGGCTCGTTGCATCTTAGCACCATTCGGTAGTCCGATTTCCAGAGCGATCAACCCGCGTGGATATCCGAGCTCAACCTCGAGAAATTTCACAAAATGCTGCCTGATCCATTCTTCCGGAGTACACAACAACCACTTTTGACGAATGTCATCATATATTTGATGTCCACCACCCACCTCCCGAAGCTTAAACGGATACGGCGGAAGATTGAGAGGTTGTAAAACATTGCTCATACCTTTGGAATGTGGTGCAAACTAAAAAATCGTCGCGAATAACGAATATGAATACAAAAGAAGATATCGTAAAAAACTGGCTCCCCCGCTACACGGGAGTAGAATTGGATGGGTTTGATGAGTACATCATACTGACCAATTTCGATAACTACGTTGAAAAATTTGCCGAATGGCATAAAACCGAAATCAGAGGCACCACCAAAGCCATGTCGAGCGCTTCTGCCAATGGGATTACCATTATTAATTTCGGAATGGGAAGTGCCAACGCCGCAACCATTATGGATTTGCTTTCGGCCGTCAATCCCAAAGCTGTTCTCTTTCTGGGAAAATGCGGAGCCCTTAAATCCAAGTATGAACTGGGAGACCTTATTCTGCCCCTCGCCGGTATCAGAGGTGAAGGTACCTCCGACGACTATTTTCCACCCGAAGTTCCGGCCCTCCCGGCTTTTACCCTGCAAAGAGCGGTTTCATCCAATATTCGCGACAACCAGCAAGACTACTGGACAGGCACCGTGTATACCACCAACCGTCGGGTTTGGGAACATGACGAAAACTTCAAGGAGTACCTCCGGGAAATTCGGGCGATGGCGGTTGATATGGAAACGGCGACTCTCTTCTCGGTTGGATTCAAGAACAAGATCCCAACCGGAGCGCTACTGCTTGTGAGTGATCAACCCATGACTCCCCAGGGTGTGAAGACGTCAGAAAGTGACAAGCTGATCACGCAGAATTTTGTTGATTTGCAGATCAAAATCGGAATCGAAGCGCTTCAGGAAATCAAAAACAATGGACGCTCGGTTCGCCATCTGAAATTTGGAGGATAACTTGTGGATCACCAACGAATTCTGAGAGATATCGAGTCGCGCAATGTTGCGCCTGTATACGTCCTGATGGGTGATGAGCCCTATTTTGTGGATCAAATCACCGATGCGTTTGAAGACCGCTTCCTCACCGATGAGGAAAAGGGATTCAACTTGAGTATCGCCTACGGTCGTGATTCTACTATGGAGCAAATCATTTCTGTAAGCAGGGGATTCCCCATGATCGGTGAAAAACAATTGGTGATTGTCAAGGAGGCACAAGACCTCAATGAGTGGAAGAAATCAGACAATCTGGTGCTTCTTGAGCATTATCTCAATCAACCTCAGCCTTCAACAGTGCTGGTGTTTGCCTTCAAAAACAAGAAGCTCGACAGCAGGTTGAAAGTGGCTAAGCAATTGGCGAAAGTGGGTGTGGTCTTCAAGTCGGAGAAAATCAAGGAGAATAAACTCCCTGAGTGGATCGATCATGAAGTGCGCTCAAAAGGATATACCATCGAACCTCAAGCCTGCATGCTACTTGCCCAATACCTGGGTACGGATTTGAGCAAGCTGATCAATGCACTGTCAAAGTTGATGATTGTTATTCCCTCGGGAACGCCCATCACTACGGCGGCAATTGAAAAGAATATCGGTATCTCGAAAGACTACAACGTATTCGAACTCCAGGGAGCTCTTGCCCGATTGGATGTGGTGAAGTCCAATGAGATTATCGCTTACTTCGCGGCCAATCCAAAGGCCAACCCCCTCCAAATGGTCTTGCCGGTGCTCTATAGTTTCTTTTCGCGCCTGCTGATTTATCAAAGCCTGAAAGACCGCAGCCAGTCCAATCTGGCCAGTAAAATGGGACTTAGTCCTTGGGCTCTCGATGATTATCATGCCGCCGCCCGCAACATGGATCCACGGAAAACAGAGCGCATTATTTCCTATTTGCGTAAAACCCATGCTCAACTTTATGGTCGGAATAACTTCGGTATTACGGAAGAATTCCTCATGAAAGAACTGGTCTTTAAGATCATTCATTAGACTGTGCTTTAGTTATTTATGGTGATTTTGGGTGTGTCGAGGCATGCGTAGTTTCAGAATTCCGTTGGTCGTCGATTTGATAATTGGGCGGCACAAGGCCAAATGCGGACAATTTCATGACTGAAGGAACTTTTGCCTTCGTAATTTTGCGGCATGAATTTGAAAAATGATCTGATCCTTCGGGCGGCGAGGGGCGAACGCGTGGAACGAACACCGGTGTGGCTCATGCGACAAGCGGGGAGGATTCTTCCCGAATATCGTGCTGTTCGCGCGGGATTGCGCGACTTTAGAGAGCTCGTGGAAACACCCGAAAAGGCATGTGAGGTGACCATCCAACCGGTTGACCTGTTGGATGTGGACGCCGCAATTATCTTTTCCGATATCCTCGTGGTGCCCGATGCAATGGGACTCCCTTACCATATGGAAGCCGGAAAGGGGCCGGTTTTC
>JAGQVX010000131.1 GCA_020437755.1 Flavobacteriales bacterium | reverse complement strand
TAGCCAATAACGCCAGCACGAGCTATACCCAGGAGGATTTGGATGACTCCGGCGAGAACCACAGCCAGTAGAAAGATTTCGAACGACCCAAGGTCATTGATAGCACCTAAGACGATGACCGCCAGTCCGGCAGCGGGTCCGCTTACTCCAAGCGGAGAGCCACTGATGGCGCCAACGAGGATTCCGCCTACCATACCTGCAATAATCCCCGAGAAGAGGGGTGCACCTGAGGCGAGGGCAATTCCCAAACAAAGAGGAACGGCCACGAGAAAAACAACCAAAGAAGCGGGAAGGTCGTGCTTCAAATTGGTCAAAAGTGATTTTTTTGAAGGATTCATATGTTGCGTGTTCACAAAGGTTGTTCAACCCTTGAAGATGAATATGAAAGGACTAGGTTGGCGAACGCCAACTAAAGAAGGAGGTCCTTAAGCTTCGGGTGGGGGAACAGGGATGTCCACGCATTGCCCCGCAAGGGCAAGAGTTGTCGAGTAGAGTAGTATAGAGCGAGTTGTAGAACGAGTGTTCCAGCTGTTGCCTGTGAATGCCCACAGGTCTTGTTCTTCGTCGTCCAATTCTTCGGAATCCTCTTCGTCTTCCTGATCTGTATCGGCCATCCAATCGATCCATTCGATGGATTCGTTGTCAGACGGATTCAGGGCCACATGAATGGTGACGCTCACGACCGACATAGACATCAAGACCATCATCAGCGTGGCGAAGATGAAGGAGCCGAGTGGAGTGTATGTCGTTTTGTTATTCACGTGAGGTCTTAACGTGCGGCGCAATCACAAGTTAGCTTTACCGCTGTTTTATTGCATGCAATAATACGAAAATAAATAGTATTACTATCATTTTGTGGATTGATTAGGCTTTTTTAGGATATCGGCTATACTCCCTATTTTTGCGGCCTAATCCTCCTGAGATGAGCAGAAAAGTAGTAGCCGGAAATTGGAAAATGAATCTTTCCCTTCAATCCGCCCAACAGTTGGTAGCCGATTTACAAGCATCCCTTGATGGTGCACATTGCAAGGTGATTATTGCACCACCGGCGTGTTATTTGGGCAGTCTGATAGACGCTTGTGGTGAACATATCTCCTTGGCTGCGCAGAACTGCCACGACAAACAAGAAGGCGCCTACACGGGAGAAGTGTCGGCCATGATGCTGGAGTCCATGGGGGTTGCTTACTGTCTGGTAGGTCATTCCGAGCGACGAGAGTATTTCTGTGAAGGAAACGCATGGTTGGCCGAGAAAATCAATGCTTTGATTGCCAAGGGTATTCATCCCATTTATTGCTTTGGAGAGCAGTTGGATGAGCGTAAGTCCAATCGTCATTTTGAGGTAGTAGAGCAGCAAATTCGGGAGGGTCTTTTTCATTTGGCGGATGCCGACTTTTCCAACGTAATATTGGCATATGAACCTGTATGGGCGATAGGAACAGGTGAAACCGCAACGAGCGAACAGGCCCAGGAAATGCATGCATTCATCCGAAACCTGGTGCAGAAACAATACGGACAAGCTATGGCCGACCGCACAACGATCCTTTACGGGGGAAGCTGCAAGCCCTCCAATGCGGAAGAGCTCTTCGCCCAACCGGATGTGGACGGTGGATTGATAGGAGGAGCCGCCCTTCAAGCGTCAGATTTCATTCAAATCATTCGAAGTAATGGATAAGCCGTTTGCCCCTTCATACTATGTGTGTGCTGATTTCTCAATCAGTCCGATAGACCCCTGGCGTGATTTGCTCGCTGCTGAATTGGGCGAATTGGGTTTTGAGTCTTTTGAAGAAACAGCCAAGGGCCTCAAAGCCTGGATACCGGAAGAAATGTACCAGGAAGGTAGTTTGAATCATGTTCTTGAACTCGCGGGGAGTCAGGTTCAGCACAGCCATACCACACAACGAATTCAGAATGAAAACTGGAATGCGGAATGGGAAAAGAACTTCAATCCGATTTCGGTAGATGACTTGTGTTATATCCGCGCTCCATTTCACAGTCCGGGACCGGATGGGGTGATGGAAATCGTGATTCATCCGCAAATGTCATTCGGAACCGGGCATCATGCCACCACCTTCCTCATGGTCAGACGGATGTTTAGTCTGGATCTGAACGGGAAAATGGTACTGGATATGGGCAGCGGGACGGGGATTCTGGCCATTTTAGCCGAAAAACGAGGAGCTGAAGAAGTGGACGCCATTGATATTGATGAGTGGAGTTATGAAAACATGCCTCAGAACTTCGAACTCAATGATTGCACGCGAATCCAGTGTTATATGGGCGGTAAAGAATTGCTTGACGCACGTTATTACGACGTGATTCTAGCGAATATCAACCGCAACATTCTGCTGGATCAAATGGAATTGTATGCGGGCAATCTGAATCCGGGAGGAGATTTACTGCTTAGCGGATTCTATGAAAATGATGTCGAGGTATTGTTGGAAGCGGCGTTGCCTCTGGGACTTGAACTCGTAGGAAGCGATGAACAAAATCGCTGGACTATGCTACATCTGAGGAAGACATCCGATTCCTGATGTACTTCAGGGCGTCCATTTCGTCGTCGTAAATATTATCCATTCCAATATCCTTCCAAAACGTACCGCGGAGCAGGTATTGTCTTACGGGACGCTTAAGTCCGGAAAGGTAAAGACCGCCGCCTTCAGCACGCTTTTTCTTGGCAAGGTGCACCAGCATTTCTGCTCCTGCCATATCGACCAGGTTGATGCCATCAGCCAGAATGAGAATGTTTTTCTTTCCCTCGGCAATTTTGTCCAGCTCTACCTGAATGTGACCAATAGATCCAAAGAATATACTTCCATCTATTCTGGCTACGGCAGTATTGGGTAATGCCTTGGCATTTTTCTTTCGAATAAGGCTGACGATTTTCTCCTTTTCTTTCACCATCATGGTCCCCATAGGCACCACACGAGGTGTAGATGTGCGCTGAAGGAACAACACCAGGGAGAAAATCACCCCGATGTAAATTGCAAATTCCAGGTGCAGGAATAAGGTTGAAAGGAAGGTGATGATCAGCACTGTAGATTCTCTTCCCGAAACTGAGATGATTTCACGGATGTGCTTGAAATCAATAAGGTTGTAGGCTACAAACAAGATAATACCCGCCATGGCAGCGATGGGCAAATAGGCCGTAAGTGGGGCGATAAACAGGACAACAGCCATAAGAAGCAATGCTGCAAATATTGCGGCGAGTGGTGTTTGAGCGCCGGCCGTGAAGTTCACTCCGGAGCGTGTGAAGCTCCCTGATCCGGCATAGCAACTGAAAAAGCTGCCAACCATATTGGACAAGCCTTGTCCGATAAACTCACGGTTCCCGTTGATTTGTTGTCCGGAATGCATAGCAATAGAGCGTGCAATGGCCACAGCTTCAATCAACCCGAGCAGAGCTATAGCAAATGCGTCAGGAGCCAGGTCTTTAATCATGGCAAAGTCCATATTGGGAACGGCAAAAGGAGGGAGTTGGGCAGGCATTTCTCCCACCAGTGTGATTCCGGCCGCTTCGCCTCCCAGGAAATAGGCCATTACACTGCCTACAACCATGGCTATCAGCATATAAGGCCATTTGGGAATCCATATTTTTCCGGCAATAGCCACTCCAAGGGTTACCATGGCTACACTGAGCACAGTGTAGTTGATTTCAGAGGCATGTTGGCCAATAGCAATGAAAATCTCATGGAATGCCATACCACCTGGCAGCTTGAGCCCCAGCGCGTATTTGAGCTGTTTGACCGCAATAAGGATGGCTGCCCCGGCCGTAAAGCCAATCACCACTGTATGCGAGATAAAATTAACGAGTGTCCCCATGCGCGCGAGGCCCATGACAAACTGGATGGTACCTGCAATGAGGGTGAGCAGGAGGGCAATGGCAACAAACTCCGCAGTGCTCGGAGGAGCATACGCTGAAACTGCCGAGAACACAACTATGGAAATAGCGGTTGTAGGTCCGCTAATCAAGTGCTTGGACGAGCCAAATAGGGCAGCAATGATTGGAGTGATCATGGCTGTGTACAGACCGTAAATAGGCGGCATTCCAGCAATCATGGCAAAGGCCACACCTTGTGGTAAAACGATAATGGCTCCTGTTAAGCCGGCAAAAAGGTCTTTCTTCAGACTTTCTCCGGTGGTTTGCGGAAGCCATTCGAGGAATGGAAAGATATTGTGTAGTTTGTTGGTTTGCACGTGTGCTTATGATGTAAAACAGAACAGGGTTGTCCTGAAACAACCCTGTAACTGCAATATTCGAATTTATTTTTCTTCTACGTAGAACATACTCTCATCTGGACGCAAGGCTCTGTTGAACCAGAGGGGGCGTCTCAGATTATCAGGTCCGGGAGCGGGTCGGGTGTAGGTGAGCCACTTGCGGTACACCTCCATCGACTTTTCGGTATCTACTGCCACATCTCCGTATTGATCTTCCGGACGTGCACGTTCGATGCGCACCTTTTGGTGCCAACAATGCATTCCGCTAATGGGGTCCGGATGAACAGGGAAGGTGATGTTTTGGTGTACTCCGCCGTCCGACCAGAACAAGCGACTTGAGTCGTTGTCGGTGCTTTTGAACGGACGAATACCTTCGATCGTTTTCATCTTCCAGGTAGTGCCTTCTTTGTTGATTGCTACGGTGTTGGTACCCCAGCGGTTACCCTGGTCCTGCTTACGTCGCCACCTTCCGAGGTGGTGAGAGCAAGCCACAACTCCGGGCTTCATACCTTCGGTAACCCATACTTTGTCAACGAAATAGCCGATCTCCGTGTTGATACGTACCAAATCACCATCTACGATGTTGAATTTCGCGGCATCAGATGTATGCATCCACACCGGGTTCCTGTTGGCGATCTCGGTGAGCCATTTGGCGTTTGCCGAACGACTGTGAATTAATACCGGCAAGCGGAACGTAGGCACCAATGGATAATCACCTTTCGATCGATCCATTTCTTCTTCATGAATATGCGACTTGATATAAACAGGAGTAGCATACTCGGGCCATTTCCAGTCGATCATAGTCTGCGAGAAGAATTCCTGCTTCCTCGAAGGTGTAGGGAAACCCACTACATTTTTACCGTTGACTTCAATGCCCAGGGCTTTACCGTTCTTCTTAATGATCTTAGTTGAAGGATCAACTTCTGCACCTTCCATATCGGTTGCCGAGACTTCCTTGAGGTACTTGTTGTACGAGAACTTCTCGACTTCATAAGCACCGTAGCGCTTCATGTAATCCAAAGCACTAAGGCCTTCTTTAGCGGCTGTTTCAGGCAGACCCGGAGTTTTTTCAAAGATGAATTGATAGTATTCATCAATAGTGATTTTCTCACCGGGGCGATAAGGCGAAATGAAGTGCTCGCGAATACCTAGTGATCCGTCGGGATCGATTCGCCAGCTCAATTCAATCCAGAATTCATCTTCCTCCCAAACTTCACCAGGATTGACCTCATAGGTAAAAGTGAAGGGTTTTCCTTCGCGACGGGCTGCTTCGCGCAATACCGGCTGACGGAATGCTACCCATGTACCACCGTGCGTAGCATATGAATTAATATCGTGTCGTTCCGAAGCCAATCCCATAGGAAGTACATAGTCGGCAAAAAACGCCGTCTCATTCCAGGTAGGCGTAAGGGCAATGTGTTGGCCCACTTTGTCGGGA
Source organism: Flavobacteriales bacterium (assembly GCA_020437755.1). GTDB lineage: Bacteria > Bacteroidota > Bacteroidia > Flavobacteriales_D > Sanyastnellaceae > JADFAK01. Next base: position 4,309 of record JAGQVX010000131.1, on the reverse strand, counting down.
TCCTGCAGAACCTCCATCCACGAGAATCCGTCGGGATAGGTCCATACCGGATTGAATACCCGTGTGAAGTAGACATCCATTTTACCCCTGTTTTCCTTGAGGAAGTGGGGCAGGAGGAAGCTCATTTCGAAGAAGGCCAATGGATATTCGTTCGGGAAATGCAGTTCATTCCAGAACTTCTGCGCCGGCGGGTTGTCGAAGAACGTAGGCTTGAACTTGTTCCACGAGTTGGGGGAAGTTCCACCTACGGTTCCAACCGAACCGGTAAGTACATTGAGGAAATGCAGACAGCGAGCCACAGCCCAGCCGCCCAGATTTCCACTACCTGCGCTACGCCAGTTGTGGGTAGCAAAGCGCTCACCTGCTTTTCCAATCTCATGAGCTATTTCCACAATCATTTCAGCGTCTACGCCACATTCTTTGGCAGCGAATTCAGGCGTGTATTCCGCGTATTCTTCGCGCATTTTGAGGATATAGTTCTCAAACGTCACATCCACACCCGGATGCTGAGCACGCAGGTACTCATCCCAGTTGACCCATGCTTCCATAAAAGCACGGTTGTACAGACCTTCATCCAGGATCACCTTTGCCATTGCCAAGAGCACAGCGGCTTCCGTTCCCGGATAAGTTGGCATCCAGTAATTGGCCATAGAGGCAGTGTTGCTCAGACGAGGATCCAGACAAGCCATTTTAGCTCCTTTCATCATTCCTTCAATGATACGCTGCGCGTGCGGATTGAAGTAGTGACCTGATTCGAGGTGAGCACTGATGAGCAAGATGAATTTGGAATTGGCATGATCCGGCGATGGACGGTCGTAACCGTGCCAGATGTTGTAGCCAAAACGCGCACCTGACGAACAAATATTGGTGTGGCTGTTATGTCCATCCACTCCCCATGATTTCAGAATGCGGTCCATATACCCCTCATGTCCGGGGCGACCTACGTGGTAGGCAATTTCATTATTTCGTCCTTCCTGCAGGGCTTTGCGGATTCGCGCGGCAATATCATCCAGTGCCTCGTCCCAGGAAACACGCTTCCAGCCACCGGCTCCACGCTCACCGTCGCGTTTCAGTGGATAGAGGATACGCTCCGGATCGGTGATCTGGTTGATGGTTGCCGGTCCTTTGGCACAATTACGGCCTCTTGAACCCGGATGGTAAGGGTTACCTTCAAACTTACGCACCTCGCCCGATTGCTTGTCGATATAGGCTACCATTCCACATGCCGACTCACAGTTGAAGCACGTGGTAGGAATAATGCGGTAATTCTTCTTTTCCCTTCGGGCCCAGCCTTTGGCTTCGTACTCGGTCCAATCGTCCCACTTTTCGGGTGGGGGAAACTTGGTGAGATCGGTTCCGTCGGCCAGACGAGGAATATCGTTTTCGGGCGTGGCGAGATCAGGAATGATCTTCAGCGACGACGCGATTCTTTCGATTATAGTTGGTTCGGGTTGTTTCGACATGGTCTTTCCAATTTAGGTTAGTGGAATGCGTTGTGGAGCTTCCACCCACACCTTTTCCGTAAAGTAAACTCCGATGATCATGAGCAATCCGGCAGCAGCCATAGCCGGTACCGAGCCTACAATCAGCAATGCAAGAGGAATAATGGTTCCCACAATGATAGATCCCAGCCAGAACTGCGTAGCGTACCGACCTTTGAGGATCGATTTCAATGCACGCTTGGTGTGTGCGGTTGGATGAACTGTGAGCACTTCAAATACAAGTACCAGCAGATTCACAATCAGCGCACCACCCAGAATCATCTGAAGGGTAAACGTGAGCTGAGGAACACGATCGAGGAAGTAAGCGATGAGGATCAAAGCACCACCCCCGGCCATGAAGCTGTGAACCAGCATGTGAATAGCCAATGTCGGACTTTGCCAGAAATCCCGTCCTTTCGCCTGGGCGAAGAGGAAGGCAGTATATACCGCAACGATAACAGCCAGTGCTGCCGAGCCCCAGAATCCAATTAACGCGAGCATCTCATTTTGCATCAGGAACCCCACAATCATCAACGTAAGCAATCCGCCGAATCCCGTAAGTGCGTATCCCCCCTTCACCAGCCAGCTCGACCAGTGCGGACGGAGGAGTACGTATATAAATCGTCCCGGTTGATCCAGGTCTTTTACGAGTAGAATGGTTGTGAGAACAAGGAAGAGCATTGATAAACCACCGGTCCAAAGCATGCCTTCACCGTCAAACACACCACCTCCCAACAATACGCTCAACGCAGGTACGAGGATCAATCCGGCAGCAATTGCCTTGGTCCACACGTAGGCCGAAACTTCCCAACCCCAAAGAATACCTTTATCGGGAGTATCGTACACACGGCGTGTTTTCTTGTTGTTCATGATCACTTCAACCGTGCGGGGCGCGCGCTGGTGTTCTTCTCCGGAATACGAAATTGCCGGCGTTTTCTTCATGCCGTTTTGTTCTTTCGCCATTTCCAGGAGGTCTTTTCCATTGGTCAGCTCTTCGGCAAATTTGCTGAAGTGGCCAACTCCGGTAGTCTGCGAACTCCAGATATACGATTCCGAGCGCTCCGTAACAGAAGGGTTCAACGATGCTTCATCACCATTGATATAATACACATTTGGGCTTGTCCCTTTTTCAGCTCTTCTTACAATAACCTGTTCCCTCGAAAGCAACTGTGCAATTTCCGTGTCGGGATTGTCCATATCACCCGAGATAATGGCGTGTTCCGGACAAACGTTCACGCAGGCCGGTTCCAATCCCACGTCGATACGGTGCGCGCAGTAGTTGCACTTTGCCGCGGTATGGGTTTCGGGATCAATATAGAGGGCGTCGTACGGACAAGCCTGCATACACGATTTACACCCGATGCAGCGGCGGTTGTCGAAATCAACGATTCCATCTTCACGAATAAACAGGGCAGAGGTAGGGCAAATCTCCACGCAAGGCGCATCGGTACAGTGGTTGCAACGGAGGACACTGAATACCCTACGTGTATTGGGATACTCACCTTTTTCCGTTTGCTTCACCCAGGTGCGGTTCACACCTACCGGAACGTCATGTTCAGATTTACACGCTACAGTGCAGGCATGACAACCGATGCATTTCCGGTTGTCGATGATGAATCCATATTGCATTAGCGTTGTTTTGGGGTTATCAGGTTCGGTTCAATGTGCAGAAACGATTTCCGCACCAAGCTCGAAATAAACAAGAATATGGAGAAATGCAATGTGACAAGTGACACATTATCGCCTTCGTTCATAAGTTGATTGCAATTGTTGATTTTGCGATTTCGCGCAATTGGGTTACCATTGCTCCATGGAAAAAGCAGCGGAAGTTGACTTATTGTGTTTCGGTTTTGCCAGGGAAGTTTTAGGCATTCGCCAAATGAAATATCCGATAGCCCCGGGCGAAACAATCGCCCACCTCAAGTCGCGACTCATCGAAGATTATCCGGCATTGTCGGAACTGGCTTCTGTTAAGTTTGCCGTTAATGGGGAGTACGCCGGCGAGGAAAAGACGTTGGGGACAGGAGATGAGGTAGCCATCATTCCTCCGGTAAGTGGGGGGTAAGGGCAGGTTGAGGAACTGATGGAGTATGGAGGGGGAAAGAGCTTAAAACTGAACGAGGATGAGGATAGGTTTGTCGGTTCATTTTCGAATTCCCATATAGTTGGTTTTATGTGGAAATTCGTTGAGTTATTATGAAGGCACAAATAAATGCAGAGGTTTGGGCATTAGTTCTTAGATTCTAATGTTGAATACTTTCGAGTGCAACCCCAGTCTTGAATCTGATCCATGAATTTTCCATGATTAACGAGCCGCTGCGATGATTTCAGGTGCATGCTGGCATGTCTGTTTTAATGGGCGTTCATGAAGTAATTTTTTTTTGGTAGAGAAGCTCTTCGTTGTTTGCAATTGGCAGGGCGGTCTGCTGAGTATCTTCCACTATGGAGAGTGTTCTTTACATTACTTCACCGCAGTCATACAACTATTCGTATTGTGCTGTCAAGTAGAATACGGTGTCTATGAAATACAAAAGGCCATTTCTAGTAAGTACATTTTCATCATGGAGATCTTCCAGGATTATACCGAGTTCTTCATTCAGATAATCATTATTCCGAGTATTTCTAAATCCGTTGTGAACAAGAAAGCTCTTCACCTGTTCAAGGTCTGTTGGGGCCGTCAGGGAAACATAGGCCTGTTCAACATGCGCGTATAGAATGTCATTCTGTTTGGAAAAGCCAATAAGATTATAGGCAGTGTCGGGGAAGAAGTAGTTGTGTATCAATAAGTTAAGGAAGTACGCTCTCCAAGTAGGGTAGTATATGGCATC
>JAGQVX010000130.1 GCA_020437755.1 Flavobacteriales bacterium | reverse complement strand
CACCGGCATATGAATTGGTGAACTGCACACCGGTCAACGGTGCACATCCTGAAGTAGGGTTTGCATCAATCTGTGCCTGGATAGTCAACGTACCGAGGATACATAGTGCCACGCAAGTGGCAAGGCGGAGCAAAGGCATGTTTTAATTTGTTGGGTGTGTTAAAGTAAACAAAATTTTGATAAATTGGAGCCACCAACATTAAAACGCCAAGCTTATGCCGCGCTCCTTTCTCGTGGTTATACTACTGTTACTCACCTCCACCGTGTTTGCCCAGCATACACAACGCTGTGGTCATCAAATCAGCGCTCAGGAGAAACAATTGCAACAGCAGTTTATCCCCGGATATTTCGGATGCAATTTCATCAACAAGCATGAACGTACCCTCCAAATCAATGCCTATATCGTGCTTGATAGTCTGGGTGCACCCGGTTTTACGGAAGATCAGCTCAACAACGCTCTGGTGACATTAAATGATGACTTTGAACCTTCCGGATTGCAATTCACCATTTGTAAAATCACCTATATCCCCAATTTTCAGTACAACTACTTCATCGATGTTGAGCACGAAGATCAAATGACGGTGGAGTACTACGAACCCAATACGATCAACGTCTACTTCTGCTTTTCAGTCACCCGAAACGGTGGTATTGTATGCGGATACGCCTACTTCCCCGGCGGTAAAGACTTTATCGTATTGCAAAAGGGCTGTATCACCGACGATAATCACGTGTGGTCGCACGAAATGGGTCACTTCTTTGGCTTGTACCATACTTTTGAAACCGACCTGGGGGTAGAATTGGTCAATGGTTCCAACTGCGAGACTGCAGGTGACATTGTCTGTGACACCCCGGCCGACCCTGACCCCGATGGAAACGCGGACCAAAACATGGATTGTCTATATACCGGTCCGACCACCCAGGATTCCAACGGCGATTGGTATATTCCTCCTGTTAACAATATTATGAGCTACTATCCGGATGCCTGTGTGTGCAAGTTCACTCATCAGCAGTACATCCGAATGATCGATCAATTTCTCCAATTCCGAAACTACCTTTGGTAATGCGTATCATCCTGATCTTCTTCCTTGCTTTAGGATGTGGCCTGCAATTGGCTGCACAGGATATCCATTTCTCACAGGTACACCTCTCCCCACTCACCACCAATCCGGCGAATACGGGGGCCTTTGACGGCGACTGGCGCTTTGCATCCAACTACCGCAATCAGTGGAAGGCCATCAGCACGCCCCTCGAAACGGTCAGTGCTTCGTTTGATAGTCAGATTTACCGACTGCCCGGAAAATTCAGTTGGGGACTCACATTCATTGGCGACCGCAGCGGTGGTGTTCAGCTCACAGTTTCGAAGTTTCTCGCTTCGGTAGGCTATCAGATCCAAATGGGTTCGGGGGCGTTGAATCTCGGACTGCAAGCGGGATATGTGATAAAAAATTACTCGCTGGCAGGCATGACCTTGCCCGGACAATGGAACATGGAAATCGGTCAGTTCGATTCGAGTTTGCCCAGTGGAGAAGATGGACTGGGAGACCGCCTGAGTTATCTGGACGTGAATGCCGGGGCGTTGTATAAAAAGGCATTCGCCAAAGGGAATTTCAGCGTGGGAGCCGCCATTTTCCACGTCAACATGCCCAATGAAAGCTTCTTCGATCGGAGAAACCGTCTTCCCATGAGACCTCTGATCAATGGCTCGTTAAGGTATCACCTCAATGACAAATGGTTTATTGAACCGAATGTCGTGGCCATGTTCCACTCCAAAGCCCAGGAAATCCTGGTGAACACGTGTGCCGGAATTACTCCGGAAAACAATTCCGACAACATCCAGGCGATTTATGCGGGTATTCAGTTGCGCTCAGGGGTTTATCGAAACGGTGACGCGATCATCGTCCTCACCGGTATCGACTTCCGCAAGTTCCGCATCGGAATGAGCTATGACGTGAATTACTCCTCACTCAATATCGCAACCGACAACCGCGGTGCGTTTGAAATCAGCTTTGTGTACATCAGTCCAAGCAGCAAACCAAAACAATTGACCCTGCCCTGTGATCGCTACTAGGACATACGTGCTTACAGCTTTGTTGTGTCTGTTCGGGTTCTGGACACAAGGTCAAATGGAGGTAGATTCCGATTTGGCGGCTGCCAAACTGAAGAAAATGGCTTCGCACGCCGAATCCTCAGGAGACGCCTACACGGCCCTCAAATACTACGACGCCTACGTGGAAAAGCGTCCGGAAGACTGGAATACATGGTACCACATGGCCGAACTGTACGACAGGGTGCGCAACTACGATGAGGCCCGACAGATCTACCACATGGTCTTCGAAAAGAAGCCGCAGCAATTCAAAATGGCGCTCTACAACGAGGCCCGAATGCAAAAAATGCTCGGCAAGTACCCCGATGCCCGCGCCAACTTCGTCAAGTTCCAGAACATTTATAAAAAGGAAGATCAATACAAAGCACTCAAACCTCTCATTGAAGCCGAAATCGCGGGCTGCGACTCAGCGGCAACGTTTATAGACAAGGCTTTGAATGTTGATATTCAACGACTTCCCAACACAATCAATCAAGGGCACATCGAATTCAGTCCGGTGGAACTGGAGGAAGGAAAACTCCTCTACGGCAGCTTTCCGGAGTCTGATTTTGGATACTATCACGTGGATAGCCTCGCCCCTACCCGCAAATTCTTCCTGGCCGAACAAGTCGATGACACCTGGGTACCCCTGGGAGAGGCGGAGGGTGAACTCAATTCATCAGACTACAACACCGGGAACGGCGCTCTGTCGCCCGATGGCAACCGACTCTACTTTTCAAAGTGCCAGAAAAACTGGAAGGGACAAATGATCTGCGACCTGTGGGTGGCGGAAAAGGCTAAAGACCGCTGGGTAAATGCAAAAAGTTTGGGTGAGCACATCAACGACGGTCACTCCAACTCCATGCCTGCCGTTGGCATCGAAACCAAGCGAAACAAAGAGGTTATCTATTTTGTGTCTGATCGTCCGGGAGGGCGCGGCGGACAAGACATTTGGTACACCATCTACAACGACAAGAAAGACGAGTACAAGGCGCCCAAAAATGCGGGGAGCAAACTCAATACCGCCGGCAATGAGGTTACTCCGTACTTCAACTTGTTTGATCACAAACTCTATTTCAGTTCGGATGGGTACGCCGGATTGGGCGGACTGGACGTTTTCTCCACACGCGGCGACCAGCGCAAATGGACAACTCCGGTGAATGTGGGCTACCCCATCAATTCGAGTGCTGATGATTTGTACTATACCGTATCGAAAGACAACGACAGCGGCTTCTTCGTATCCAACCGCAAAGGTGGAAATCAGCTCATGCATGAGACGTGCTGCGACGATATTTACCGCTACGACTTCCTCGACTACATCCATCTGGCCCTCGAAGGGATGATCGTGGAAATAGACGAAGAAACGTATTTGGAAGGCAGCGCCGATCAGGTAGCCTTCAATTTCGACCTGGCCGACCGCACGCTCAAGGATGCTCAGGTGGTGCTCCTCGTGAAGGACCAGGGAGAGTATGTGCCTGTAGAAAATACGCTATCCAGCAAACGCGGAACCTACTTCCTCAACCTCGAGTCGGACCAAAACTACCGACTGATGGTCAGCAAAGAAGGATACTTCAACAACCATGTAGATTTCTCCACACTGGGCATTACCCATTCCGATACCCTCGTGCAGCATATTGGTCTGTCGAAACTCAACCCAGAGGCTATTGTCATTAAAAATATCTACTACGAGTTCGACAAGTCAGACCTCACAGCCGAAGCGCTGAAGACCATTGATAACAGTCTGCTGGGCGTCCTCGAAGAAAACCCAACCCTGAAGGTGGAGATCGGTTCGCATACCGACAGCCGTGGGGAGGACGAGTACAACCGTACTTTATCGCAAAAACGAGCTGAAAGCGTAGTCAACTACCTCATTCTAAGCGGCATCGACCCTTCCCGACTCGTAGCGCGAGGATATGGAGAAGCCCAACCCATCGCCCCCAACCAAAACGACGACGGATCTGACAATCCCGACGGTCGCGCACGAAACCGCCGCACCGAGTTCCGCATCATCGGCGAAGTCCCCGGATTACAGATTATTGGGGATCCTGATGATGAGGAGTAACGGAATCCGTATCTTCACCCGCTTCAAAACAACCACAACATGGCTTACTTCACTCAGGCGTATATTGACTTTTTCAAACAACTCGGCGCCAACAATCACCGCGACTGGTTTCAGGACAATAAAAAGACCTACGACAAGGAGGTTAAGCAGCCGTTTCAGGTTTTTGTGAAGGACTTGATTGCGGAGATTGCTAAGGTGGATACTTCGTTGAACCTGGAGGTGAAAGACGCTATTTTCCGCATAAACCGAGACATTCGTTTCAGTAAGGATAAGACGCCGTACAAAACGCACATGGCTGCCGTAATCAGTCCGGGTGGACGCCGCGATCATTCCACGCCGGGTATGTACCTCATGATGGGCGCGGAAAACATGATGTCGGGCGGTGGCGTTTACGGTCCTTCAAAAGAAGATATTTATGCCATTCGGCAAATGATTGCCCGAGACCCCAAAGCGTACAATCAGGTCGTGGGCGACAAGAAGTTTGTCAAAACCTTTGGCGAGATGCAGGGAGAAGAGAATAAAATCGTCCCAAAAGAATTCAAAGCAGCCGCCGAAATCGCTCCGCACATTCTCAAGAAGCAATGGTACTACATGGCTGAATTGCCCGCAGAGACATGTCTGCGCGACGACCTGCTGCCCTTCGTAATGGAATTGCGTGCAGCAGCCGAGCCAGTGAAAACCTATTTGGCGAATGCCTTAAAAGCTTAAACCTTCAAACGCGCACCGTCCTCGCCGATGAGGATAGGGTTGTCGTTGATACGCTCCTCTTCCGGACCGTTTTCAAGTCGGAGGACACCCCGCGGACATACGGCCGCACACACCCCGCAACCCACGCACGACGCCCGCACGATGTTTTGGCCACGCTGCGCATACCAACGCACGTCGATACCCTGCTCGCAATAGGTAGAACAATTGCCGCACGATATGCACTGAGCACCATTGGTCGTAATGCGAAACCGCGACTTAAAACGCTGCACAATGCCCATGTAGGCCGCCAGCGGACAGCCAAAACGACACCATACCCTGTTCCCAAACGTGGGATAAAATCCCGTACCAATCACGCCCGAAAAGATGGCACCAATGAAGAATCCATACCACTTTCGGATATCAAATGCCGATATACCCAGCAGTACCTCCTGACCCGACTCCGGATGCAAATCGTTGAGCACGCGCTAGGTGTGCACCCCCACCCACGCCGTCATGACGATGGCAAATAGCAACACACCATGTACCAGATATCGCTCGATTTTCCAGGAAGTGAGCGACTTGTCGCTGAGCTGACGATAGGGATCGCCCAGGGTCTCGGCAAGCCCGCCGCACCCGCATACCCACGAGCAATACCAACGCTTACCGAAAAAATACACGAGGACGGGAACCAACACCACCGACAAAATAATTCCCCACACAAAGACAAACAGTCCGGCCTTGCCGTAGCTCTCATTCTGCAAGAGATTGGTCACGTTCCAGTCAAACAAAAAATCGTAATCGAGAGGCCAGGCATTCTTGAAATCTACCGAGGGCAGGTTCCACAAGGGGAGCAATTCGACCAGCAGAAAGGCAAAGACGACCTGAAAAAACACCACGGAGATCGTGCGGACAATGTGGTAGTTGTTGTGGCGGTATTTGATAATCATGCGTATTCCCATGACGATCATCACCGTGCAGTACAACACGCCGTAGAGGAACCATTGCGAGGCAAATCCGTCCACAAACAAATACTTCACCGGTTCCACGATATAGGTCCAGGAAATTGCCCAGAACGGATAGAAATACAGAATAATGTAAAACAATACGAGCCACGCCATCGCCACCCAGCCGATCCATCCGCGACGGGTGGCCGGATTGAAAAAGATGTGGTTGTGCTTGATTCCGGGAGGTCCCAGCGTCCACACGCCGGGGATGATGAAGAGCAGTCCGCCGAGGATTCCTAAACCAAAGGTGAGCAGGAACCAAATCATCTTGTGATCGGCGATGGTACCTTGTCCGCCTTGCTGACCAAGAGCCAGTGCCATTTCACCGGGCGATGTCCATGCTACTTTATCCCACTGCTGCTGTTCCTTATGCCACTCATTGATCGTGGTCACTACCTCATTGAGCTCGCCATACAGCGCCGCGCCGGAGCTAAACGTTTGATCAGCCACACGCGTCTGCAACACCACACGCAGCGTATCACTGGCAAATCCCTGCTGATCCGCATAAGCCACTAGTTGCTCTGATGAAACCCTGTACGTGCCAATAAAAGGGGCAGCCGTGAACAGCGCCAAAGCCAGCAGGAAAATCCACAATCCTATTTGGCGAATGCCTTGTAATCCTTTCATGCCTTGAGGTTTAAAATGCGTTTCCAATTCTTCTTTTCGGCTTGCAATTGCGTGCCGTGCCCGGCGTTGAATGCGGCCAGGATGTGCTCCTCATACGTACGGTAAAACTCAGGGTCAAAATGGGCATCCTTGAGGTGCTGCAAAACATGGTGAACCGATCGCTCTTCACGCAACCAACGGTCCATGACATTATGTCGCATTCGTATTCCGAATGTATTGATTCCCAAAAACTTAAACCCATTCTCTTCAAACACTACTCTAACACCAATTTCGCCCTTTTCATGCACCCACCAAAAGTGCTTTTCGCCTGGCCGGGGATCGGCGGGAACCTCACCGTAGGTTTGGTATTCGATGTCGAAAAACTTGGCCGAATTGAACCACGGACCGGGAGCGTAGCGCGTGGGGTTGCCACTTAGGGTTTCGGCCAGTGCCTTGCCCATCATTTTGCCCGTGTACCACACCTGCTCAATAGGTCGCCTGCCGGGGGGGGGTTCCACAAACTGCGCGCAGTCGCCGAGGGCATACACGCCTTTGATATTTGTTTCGAGAAAAGGGTCAACCAAAATCCCGCGGTCGATATTCAGTTGGGTATTCCGCACCAGGTCGATATTCGGACTCACCCCCGCGGTCAATCCCACCACACTGCAATCGATGCGTTCGCCGCTACCGGTGATAACGGCGCACGCCCTCCCCTGCTCGTCGGCGAGGATCTCCTTCAACTCCGTTTGGAGCCGCAGATCCACGTGGTGCTTGACCATGTGCCGGGCAATCATTTCCCCTTCCTGCGTGCCCAGTACATTCCCCCAAAAACGGTTCTCGCGCACTAAAAAGGTCACGGCCATATCGCGCGAAAGCAGCATCTCCGCCATTTCCACGCCTATGAGTCCGCCTCCCACAATCACCGCACGTTTTACGCCCTGACCTTTAGTCGCATTCCAGGCGTGGGTATTGGCTTCAAGGGTTTCGAGATCCTGGAAGGAGTACAGTCCCTGCACACCGGGAAGATCCTGTCCCGGCCAGCCAAACTTATTGGGCTTTGATCCCAGCGCCAACACCAGTCGGTCGTAGGTCATTTCTTTGCCCGACTGCAAACGGATAACCCGCTGATCGAAATCCACGTCAACCACCCAATCGCGCACGAGGTCAAGTCGGTTCTTCTTCCAAAAGCCATCTTCATATGGCTTGGTATGTTCAAACTTCATGTGCCCCATATAAATGTACATGAGGGCGGTGCGCGAAAAGAAGTGATCGGTTTCACCCGAAATGATGGTAATCTGCTCGTCCGACTTCTTGCGCAGGTAGCGGGCTGTGGTGACTCCTGAAATCCCGTTTCCGATAATGACTGTGTGCTTCATAAGGCTCGAAAAAGTTAACGCAGCCAAATCTAGGTTCTAAATACAGGCACTTTATAACAATCTGTTCACATTATATAACAGCTTTCGCACATATTGATTCTTGCCGCCTGTCCAATCCGTTGAAAATGGCCTAATTTTGCTCCTCGATGAATCCGAACAAGAAAGTTGCGTTTTATACCCTCGGGTGCAAGCTGAATTTTGCCGAGACGAGCACCATTGGTCGTCAGTTGCAGGAGGAGGGCTTCGCGCGCGTGGAATTCGAGGAAACGCCCGATGTGTATGTCATCAACACCTGTTCGGTTACGGAACAAGCCAATAAGAAGTGCCGCAATATCGTGGGCCGTGCGCTCCGTATCAATCCGTCGGCATATATCGTGGTGATTGGCTGCTACGCACAGCTCAAGCCGGAGGAAATCCTGGAAATCCCGGGGGTGGACCTGGTGTTGGGTGCCAAGGAGAAGTTTGAATTGCCTTCCTACCTCGAGGATTTGGAAAAGAAGGCACAAGGCCAAATGGTCACTCACGAAATCAAGCAAACCCGGGAGTTTGTCCCTTCATTCTCGCAAGGCGACCGCACCCGATCGTTTATGAAGGTTCAGGACGGCTGCAACTACTTTTGTTCGTTTTGCACCATCCCTCTCGCCCGCGGACGCAGCCGCAGCGCTACCATCGCCGAGACCATGGCCGAAGCCCGAAAAGTAGCCGCCACCGAATCGCGGGAATTGGTGCTCACAGGGGTGAATATTGGCGACTTCGGCACCGCTCATGGGGAAACGTTTTTGGAACTGGTTCAGGAACTGGACACTCTTGAAGGCATCGACCGCATTCGTATATCATCCATTGAGCCCAATCTGCTCAGTGACGAGATCATCGATTTTTGCAGCACGGCCAAGAGGTTTGTGCCTCACTTTCACATTCCTCTTCAAAGCGGCAGCGATGAAATTCTGAAGAAAATGCGCCGACGCTACCTCAGTGAACTGTACCGCAACCGGGTAGCGCAAATCCGGCAAACCATGCCCGGGGCGTGCATTGGCGTGGATGTTATTGTGGGCTTTCCCGGAGAGACTGATGAGCGTTTCAACGAAACACTGGAGCTCCTCAAAGAGCTGGACGTGAACTACTTCCACGTTTTCACCTATTCCGAACGCCCCAACACCACGGCGGTGCGTATGTACGAAATCGTACCGGTAGAAGAACGCCGCCGACGCAATCACGTGTTGCGTATGTTGTCGGAAAAGAAAAAACGCGCCTTCTATGAGTCGAATGTGGGCAGGCACACCGTTGCCCTCATGGAAGCTCACAACGACGAGGGCTGGATGTATGGATTCACCGAGAACTACATCAAAGTGAAGCTGCCATACGATGCTGCACTGGTCAACAAGCTCGTTGACGTGGAAATCAAAGGCATTGACAGCGATTGCCAGGCCGAGGCACAGTTACTCACCCCAATAACCACCTGAAATGTACCCAACGATATACCACGCAGTACTCGACCTTATTGGCTGGGATTGGCCCTGGCTTAAAATGCTCAATAGCTTTGGATTTTTTGTAGCCCTGGCTTTCGTTACGGCCAATTACCTGCTCATGCTGGAAATGAAGCGCAAGGAATCGCTGGGATTGTTTCCTCGCGGTACACGCACCATTGTTGTGGGAATGCCGGTTCAGTGGAAGGAGGTGGCTTTCAATGCGTTGCTGGGCTTTTTGTTTGGCTGGAAGGTGCTCTACCTCCTCATGAATGCCAGCACGCTCTTCCAACCCGGAAGCATGCCCCAGGAGCACATCTTCTCTATGCAGGGAAATGTATGGCTGGGAATCCTGTTGGCCATCGGATTTGGAGGGTACAAGTATTGGGAATACAAGAAAAACGAATTACCCGAACCTCAGGAGAAAGAAGTGGCAGTGCCCGCGCATGAATACGTGGGCCCCATTACCTTCGCAGCAGCTGTGGGCGGCATTGTGGGAGCCAAGTTCTTCCACCTCTTCGAGAACCCTGCCGAATTCATGAAATTCTTCCAGGAACCGAGTCTGGAAAACTTCCTGAGCGGACTCACCGTGTACGGCGGATTGATCATGGGAGCATTTGCCGTATGGCTTTATGCCCGACCAAAAGGACTCAAGTTTATCCATTTGGCGGATGCCACAGCACCCGGCTTAATGCTGGCGTACGGAATAGGACGCATTGGCTGCCAGGTTTCGGGAGACGGCGACTGGGGAATCCC
>JAGQVX010000012.1 GCA_020437755.1 Flavobacteriales bacterium | reverse complement strand
AAGTGTTGCCGGCTGTGACATCCGCAGTGGCCACCACCATTGTTGCCTTTAGCACGTTTTACTTCCTTGATGGTCGGCTTGGGGATTTCGGACCTGACCTGGCCTTTGTGGTAATATCTACGCTGTTATTCTCGCTGGTAGAGGGTATATTGATCCTTCCCGGGCACATTGGTCACTCCAAAGCGCTTTCGGGAACGATCAAGAAGAGTCGATTGGTGAGAGGATCGGAACGTGTCATGAATTATCTGAAGGAGCGCATTTATGCTCCATCATTGCGATTTTCACTCAAGTATCCGGCTGTAGCTATGACCATTCCGTTTGCCATGTTTCTGATCACCATCGGTGGATTTGGAGGATCGGTGATTAAGGCAACGTTCTTTCCCCCGATTGAACAAGACAACATTGCGATTTCAATTGAAATGCCCCCCGGAACGAGGGACTACATCACAGAGGGTGTACTCAATCACCTCGTAACGTCGGCGCGAAACGTTAACGAACAATTGAAGGCTGACCGGGCCGATTCGCTCGATGTAATTCTGAACATTGAAAAGATCGTCGGACCGAAAATCAATCAGGGTCAAATCAACGTGCAGTTGCTCAATTCCGAGCAACGTAATATGAGCGTTTTTGAAATCAACCAGGCCATGCGTCGGGACGTAGGAGTGATCCCTGAAGTGGATAAGATGCTTTTTGGAGTGGCTACGCCATTCGGCAAACCGGTTTCTGTGAGTTTGAGAAGTACCAACCTCGAACAACTGGAGGCAGCAAAGGCATTGCTGAAGGATGAACTGGAGAATATTTCCGATCTGAGCGATGTGACTGACAACGACCAACGGGGTATTAAAGAGGTAAATTTGGAGTTGAAAGACAAGGCTTACTTGCTTGGTATGAATCTGATGCAGGTTGTGGGTCAGGTGCGACAAGGGTTCTTTGGAGCGGAGGCTCAGCGTTTACAGCGCGGTATAGATGAGGTGCGCGTGTGGGTGCGTTATGGCGAAGAAGATCGTCGTTCCCTTTCCGATTTGGACAACTTCCTGATCCGAACACCCAACGGTCAGGAGATACCGCTCAAGGAGTTGGCAACTTACACGGTTGACCGTGGTTTGATTGCCATCAATCACCTTAATGGAAAACGTGAAATCAGAGTAGAAGCTGAACTCGGTAATCCGGAGGCTAGCGTCTCTGTGATTCAGGAGGAGATTGCGGTAAACATTATGCCGGAAATCATCAATCAGTATCCTGCGGTACAATTCTCTTTTGAAGGTCAGAATAAAGAGGCGCAGAAAACCGGAAAGTCGTTTAAGAAGGTAGGTCCGGTGATCCTGATCCTCATGATCTTCATTATTGCCTTCGTATTCCGAAGCATCCCTCAGGCTTTGGCGGTGATTTTACTGGTTCCTCTTGGCATTGTGGGTGTAGGTTGGGGACACTGGTTCCATGGCGCGTCGGTGAGCTTGCTTTCCGGATTTGGAATCATTGCCCTCATAGGTGTGATGGTGAACGATAGCTTGGTGCTCATAACGGCATTCAACGGAAATCTCAAACGCGGTATGGATTTTAACGATGCACTTCTCGATGCGGGGCTGTCTCGTTTCCGACCCATCATTATGACTTCGTTTACAACTGTTGCCGGACTTGCTCCTTTGATTTTTGAGAAAAGCTTCCAGGCTCAGTTTCTGATTCCGATGGCAATTGCTATTGCTTACGGATTGATTATGGCAACCTATACAACACTTATGGTGTTGCCGGTTGTGTTGAAGGTGTTGAATTTTGTCAGGGTTTTAATCAAGTGGTTATGGACAGGCCAAAAGCCAACCCGAACCGAAGTAGAACCTGCAGTAACTGAATTGATATATGAAAACGAAATATAACCTGGTATTCCTGATAGCGCTCCTGTATGCGGCAGGGGCACAAGGACAGCAACTATCGCTCGGAGACGCGATCCAAAAGGCCCTCGAGTCGAACTACCAGATTCAAGTCCAGGAGAATCTCGTTGAAGTAGCCGACAATAGCGTCCATATTGGCAATGCCGGACTGTTACCCACGGTAAGCGCACGAGGCAGTTATAACGCCAGCGTCACCAGCTCCAAACAGGTATTTGCAGGTGGATTTCCACCGGTGGATGTCGATGGTGCGGGGAGTCAGACCATGAGTGCTTCGGCAAGTCTGAACTACAATCTGTTCAATGGTTTATCGGGCATCAACAACTTCGCCCGATTGAAGGTCAACAAAGCTGCCGTTGACGCTCAGTCAAAGGCGGCCATTGAAGCGTTGATTATACAGGTTTGTCAGTCGTATTTATCGCTGCAACGTGCCCAGGACCAGTTGAGTATTTTGGAAGCGAATTTGGCAGTTACGCACAACAGATACGAACGGGCCAAGGTGGCCAATGAATTGGGAAGCAACAATAAAACGGAATTGCTCAATGCCCGTGTGGCACTTACTGCCGATAGTGCTCAACTGTTGCAAGCTGAGTTGCTGAGAACCACACAGGTGCACAATCTGGAACGATTGCTGGGCCAGGATTTGGGGTTGGATATTCGCACCGTTTCGGAAGAGCTCATTGTCAGGTCGTGGACATTGGACGCAATTCTGGAAGAAGCACAAAAGCACAATTCCAGTCTGGAACAACGCCGCATGCAGACGGAGTTGGCAGAGAAGGATCTGGCCATACAGCGCGCCAACTTTATACCATCGTTGGCACTTACGGCTGGGTATGGGTACAACAAGAACATTAATGACGTGGGGATTCTCTTGGAAAACACCAGTATCGGACCCAACGCCGGACTAACCTTGTCGGTGCCGATTTTTGGCGGAATGCGCAACCAGATTCAACGCCAGAACCTCAAGATAGCCGTCGAAAATGCAGAGCTTCTCGAAGCTGACGCACAGTTGGCGCTAACGACTCAGGTGCGCAATGCAGAAGCCAATTACAGTCAAAACCTGCGCCTTTACCTTATGGAAGAGCAAAACCTGGAAGCTGCTGAGTTGAACCTTGAACGGAGTACCGAATTGTTTCAATTGGGACAAATCACCCAAACACAGTTTCGTGAAGCACAACTAAATATGGTCGCAACGCGCGACAGGATTTCAGCGGCAAAGGTGAATGTATTGCTGAGCGAATTGCAGATTCTTCAACTTACCGGAAAGTTATTGGGGGAGTAAGGATTTCACCGTAAAAATCGGTGTGTGCATTGTTTGCGGATGGCAATGGCTTGAATGAAGGACTAGTGATTCCCTATTTGGCGTATGCCTGCTTTGCCCGAGCCAGGACTTCCAAAGCCACCTCACGGGACTCCACTCCCATGACATCCACCTTGTCTTCGCCTTTATAATGGGCAAACCAGGTAGATAAAATGTCTGTGACACCGGCAAATTTCTGGTCGAGTTCCTCCAGCGTTTGCACCTTGTCGAACGGCGTTCCTGAAGTGACTCCAATCAACTTGTCGTCGTTTTCGCCGCGGTCTTGCATGCGAATCATACCGATAATACTCACTTTGAGCACAGTTCCTCGTGCAACGGGAGGGCCCAGCACAATCACATCCAGCGGATCGCCATCACCTCCGGCGTCGTTGGGCAGCAATGTGCGTGGAATAAAGCCATAATTACCCGGATAACCGACGTATTCGACCACACGAGGGACGCCATTCTTAATCTCCCAATTCAAATCTCCGGAATCCTTATTCACCTCCCACTTTTCAAGCGTGCCGGTGGGAATTTCCACTACCACATTGACGTGGTTGTCATCGGCCAACGTTGGAATGTCGCGCACCAAATGCACCGGAGAATCAAGCGTGTAGTCGTCTACTTTGATGTAATAGGGTTGCCCCTCATCGGATGTTTCAGTGTACAAAACATCATCACACGACCAAAGCACGGTGGACAGGAGAAACAAAGACAGAATACGAAGTGTCATGGACAGGCTTGATTTATGCCCTCAATTTATACAATTGCGAATGGCTCACGAAAAAAAAGCCTGAATTTCTATTTATTCCACGGGTTTGCCCCAATAGGTTTTGATGACCTCGGTGGCGTACTTGCGGGCCACAGGGTCATCGGCGCGGAATTCATGGTCGCTGATTCGACCGCCGGGACGAGATTGAACGAAACGCATTACCGTTCCCTGCGCTCGTTCGTCGGTTTGTCCGCAAGGGACGATGAAGCGAACCTCAACTCCGTTCTTATCGATGCCATACACCAGTTCCGAAAACTGCACTAGTCCACATTCAGATAATGCAGGCTGTGAGCGGGTTACGGTGATTTGAATGGTGTCGATAACCGGATGATATACCCAGGTTTCGGCCGGACCGTAGTCCATGGTTAATTCTGATTTGGGGTGGGGTTCAGGGGTTACGACTGTGTCGCTTTGTCCCCAAATGGGGGCACACACGAAAAGTAGAGCCGTGAGAAGTGTCAAGCGCATAGTTTGTTTCATTCAAGGTTGTGCCTGAAATGGATGGTTGTAACCACACAATCAACCATTTGGCGGATGCTAAGTTAACACGAATCCTGAATAATACCCCGTATCGGTGTCAAGTATTGCTTTGGTGTGGAAAGTTATTTGTCCGGTGTGATACGAAAAGTGCTCGGTCACATGAATGATGATTCCTATTCCTGATAGATCGAAACTCTGAATTCTCCTGAACTTTATGAGGTTTTCGGGACTTGCCGCGCGTATAACCATCAAGGCCTCTTGAACTGTTTCAGTAAGCCGGGCATTCAACTCTTTGCCGGTGTAACCGCCGCGTGCAGAAAATTCCTCGTCTCGCCTTCGGGTGTCGGCTGTTTCTCCCAGGGCAGCGATGGCGTACTGGCGAATGTTCCCACACAGATGTAAAACCAGATTGCCCACACTATTCGAATTCTCGTTGGGCCTCATCCACAACTGGTGCTCATTGAGCATCCCCACGCACTGCTGCACTCGCGCCAGACTTTCTTCTATGCGCAGGCAGGATTGTTCGATGAATTCGTGAGTGATGTGTTGGGATTCGATCATGGCTGTTGTGGGATTTCACCCTCGCAAGTGCATCGTACGTTGAATTTCCGCTGGTTCGATTTGCGGTCGCGAATATGGTGATCATGCGTGTGAAGAAACATTCGTTCGGCATTCATGTGCAGGTGATTGGTTCCTTGTCCGTCCATATTCAAAGGTGCCCAATAATTTCCACTATCGGTTCCTTTGTGCCGCCTTCCTTCAATCCATCCATTGTTGGCAATCTGAAGCAAGGATCCATCCCCCGTAAGCTGCAGTGTCGATGTTGTGTCAATGTACATATAGGTGTTATTGGGGTGGGGAAGGGTGTCGAGTTTTAAATCATTGAGCGCCATTGCATGCCTTTCCAGTTCATGCGCCAGGTAGCTTTTCCATTCCTCTTCGGTGGCCACATGCCAGCCGTCCGGACATACGCTTCCCAAGTTGTCAAAGGAGTAAAAGTTAGAAGCCTTGCAGCAATCCTTTTTGTGATTCTTATCGTCGCAATAACTCCCCGGTGCGTAATAGCGGAGATCTTCCTGAAACCACCAATAGTCGCCTATTTTAACAACTTTGTACGTCTGTCCATCGCGCGAATCGGTGATGGTTGAAGTGTCGGAAAAAAGCAGAGAAAAGGCTGTGATAAAAAAGGGTAAGAGATTCATAGTAAGAGTTGGTTTAGAGATTTACGCCCATACTAACGCGACTGAAAAATCTTTATTTCCATAACCGTTGCAATAGAACGTGCACGCTGTCGGGCAAGCTCCGCAATAGGCCCGTCAAATAGCTGATTCACGGTATCGGTAAAAAGCGAAACCCATCGTTCAAAGTGGTCATGCGACATGCTTGATTTTCGATCCAGATCAATGTGGAGAGGAATAGGATTTCCCGAATATGTGGGGTGATGGAACAGCGTGGATTCCCAAAAATCATACATCCTCGGCATATGCGTATCCCAATCGATCGTAGCTACTTCATTGAAAAAATGACCAATCTCTTTGTCTCGCCGTGCCCGTCCATAAAACGCATCCACCAGGTGTACAATATCTTCTCGCCCCGTTATGTCTCTTTTCGGTTCCATATCCTCCTTCTTTCTATTTTTTCAAGTTTCAGGCATTCGCCAAATGGCAAATCACTTCAGTCGAAAGGGATACGTGCATCCCAAAAAGTGCTCATACACATTTTCAAAATCACCCGATTGGGTGATAATCGGATGTAAGGTCATTGTCATCTTTGCGATGGTTGATTTGACGAATACCCCATTTGGCGTATGCCTGAATATGGGTAAAATTACAACATTGGTTGATCCAATTCCCGGTTATAATATGCCGGGAGCTGTTGGAGAGTACAATGCCATGTATAACATGGTTTCTTGGTCGCAAAGAAAGTCCCCCTACCACAATGGCAGGGGGATTTTTTTATTCACAAATACTTCCGAATCCACCGAGCATCAGCAGCAAATCGCCGGTATCGGTCTGACCGTCATTGTTGATATCTGTCGGACATGTATCAGGTCCGCCGCCTGTTTCAAAAAGGCATGTCCCATCATCAATTGTAGCGTTTGGATTGTAGTTGTATGCATTGGTTTCCATGCAACCTTCGATGTCACACAGTCCGTTGTCAACCGTGACCGTAACATCGTCGCTATCCGAACAGCCATTGGTGTCCGTCACCACTACCGTATAGGTTGTAGTGGCCGCCGGACTAGCAATTACCGTTGAACCCGAAGAACTATCCAGCGATCCTGCCGGGCTCCATGAATAGCTCACCCCTCCACTTGCCTGAAGAACCACTGAAGCTCCCTGGCAGATCGTGACATCATTTCCTGCATTGGCAATGGGAGCGGTAATGGTAAATTGGACATTGCTTTCATCGGTAAAAAGTAAGCTGTTGTGATCGGTGACGCGCACCAATGCATTGGTGGTGTTCACGCCCGGAACAGTCCAGGTGTAGTTCTTGGTCAGCGTATAGTAGTTGGCAACAACCATGGTCCAGGTGGTTCCACCGTCAACCGAATACTCTATATCATAATAATCGCTTGTACTTACGCTTGTCCAGCTAATGGTATGCTGAGTACATCCTGCCCATGTTTCCAGTCCATTGGGAGCGACAACTTCTACCAGACCTTGCTCTTCGGCACTGACTTCAAATGTACCATCACTCATATCCGACTTACAGTTATCGATATTGTCGGTAACCCTAACCAGGTAGTTGGTTCCTAACGTTCCGGGAATGGTCCAGCTGTAGGTGTCATCCACAATAAAGGCATTAACTGCAATGGAGTTCCAAGTACTTCCACCATTGGTTGAATAGTCGATATTGTAGTAATTCGTAGCTCCTTCGTTGAGCCAGGTGATGTCTACAACATTGCCGCTTGCGAGGGTTTCGCCGCCATTGGGAGTAAGTACCGTGATTGCCGGAGCAATGGTAAACGTATCGTCGCTCACGTCAGTTTGGCTGGAATTGTATCGGTCGTCGACGCGTACCAACGCTGCCGGGGTTGGAATGTTGGGCATAACCCAATCGTAAGTATTCTCAAATCCGGGAGAGTAATAGTTGGAGTTGAGTGAAATCCACGTGTTTCCATTGTCCACAGAGTACCACAATCGGAAATAGTTGGATGTTCCTCCCGACGTCCAGGTGATGGTGGTTTCGGTACATACCCTCCAGTCTTGAATTCCATTGTCGCCATTGGGAGAAGTAACAACAATTGATGGCGAAATGGTAAAGAAGACGTCGCTTTCATCGGTGATGAGTGGATTACCGAAGTCAGTGACTCTTACCAGACATTCACTGCTGAAATCCGCCGGTACAAGCCATGGTTCATATCCGTCGTTGTAGGCAGCAGCATTAATCATGTTCCACGTTGAGCCTCCGTCTGTTGAGTACTCTACAACCACAAAATTATCCGGGAAATATGCATTGGTCCACTGGATATTGACGGATTGTCCCTGGTAGAGTGTCAAAGCCGTGTTGGGATAGGTTACACTGGGTGCGGGTTGCTCAATGGAAAAAGGAGTGGACATTTCGTAAACCGAGCAACCGTAATCCGATTCACTAAATCTCAACAGACAGTTGTTGGACGGTGTGTTGGGCACAGTCCAGCTGTAGTTGCCATCGGAATACTCATAGGTATCGAACATCGTCCAGGTAGCACCGCCATCCAATGAAATCTCCATGTCGACATAGCTAATTCCGCTGCTGGCCCAGGTGAGCGTTTGCAAAGTGCCCACAATAAGCGTCTCACCTCCGGTGGGGTAGGTAATAATAAGGTCGTTGTTGGGAGCCATCGCGAAAGCTGCATCGCTCACATCAAAGAGGCTGCTGTTGTAATAGTCCTGCACCTTGATCAAAGTAGATCCTGACGGAGGAGGGTAGGTCCAGGTGTACTGAGAAAGAGTACCATTGGATTGATACAGGTTGGTAACAATGGTGTTCCAGGTAGAGCCTCCATCGGTAGAATAGTAGAGACTGAACCTCTTGTTTTGATGCACCCCACCATGACTCCAGGAGATGACAAAGGAAGAACACTGACCTTCGGTTTCTCCTCCGTTTGGATACAACACGGTAATAAAGGGTTCACGAATAGAGAATGGATTAGCACTCATGCCTGAAACAGCAGATCCCACTTCACGCACACGAATTCTACTGGTCTCAGAGTACACTTCCGGAATCAACCAGGTGTATGCACCGTCATTTTCCGTAGCAGAGATAATCTCAGTAAATGTTGCCCCATCATCGTAACTAATATCAATAGCCACAAACGAAGAAGTCAAAAAGGCACTGGTCCAGCTGATCCCTGCCGACATGCCACTGTAATACACTTGATTGGCCACGTTACCGGGCGCTACGTTCTGAATCACCGGCGTAGGAGGGGTGATGGTGAATACGTTATCGCTGACGTCCGTTTTACACTGATAGTCCGATTCAACCAATCGAATCAAGCACTGAGTAGATGGCGTATTGGGAACGACCCAATAGTACAGACCATCAGAAGATTCGTAGCTGTCAAATTGAGACCAGGTAGCACCACCATCCAAAGACAACTCCATATTGACGTAGTTGATGTTGTTGTCAGCCCAGGTTATCGACTGGGTAGTTCCCGCTTCCCACACGTTTCCTCCATTAGGTGATACGATTATCAAGTCATTGTGCGGTTGAAGTGTGAAAGGAGCATCCGACACATCATACAACAGATTATTGTAGTAGTCTTCAATTTTGATCAAAACAGATCCCGATGGAGGTGGATAATTCCAACTGTAATTTGAATTCGCCCCGTTTGACTGATAGACATTGGTTGCAATCGTATTCCAGGTTGATCCATTGTCTGTAGAGTAGCGCAGATTAAACCGTCGGTTCGGATGGGTTCCTCCGTGTGTCCAGTTGATATTGACGGCATAACATTGATTCTCCAACTCACCTCCATTGGGATATTGTATCTGAATAAAAGGTGCGGCAATCGTGAACAGGCCGCTACTTAATCCGTACGTACTTGTATTGGTCAAATCTGTAACCTTCACAATACATTGCGTTGATATATCATCCGGAACTAACCAGGGAAAAGACCCATCATTTTCTGTAAGTCCGGTAATTAAATTCCAAGTGGAGCCATTGTCCGATGAATACTCGATTTGCACTTGATTGGAAACTACATATTGAGAATTCCAACTGACAGTGGCGTTCTCTCCCACGTAGCGGGTTTGATTGTTTGAAGGAGAGGTGACCGTAATAACCGGTGTAGCCGGCGATATTTCAAATACCGTGTTGCTCTTGTCTGTTTTACACGGTGCATTATAGTCGCTTACACGCACCAACGCTGCGGTAGATGGCGTGTTTGGAACGTTCCAGTTGTAACTGCCGGATGTATTGTAGAGGTAGCTATTAATGGTGTTCCAGGTGTTTCCGCCGTCCAATGAATACTCCAAAACATAATAGTAGGATGTACCATTCTGAACCCAGGTTATAGCATGCGTTGTTCCGCCTTCCCACACCTCGCCGCCATTTGGAGAGGTAACCACCAACGGCGCAATCATCGAGAATGTCGCCGATGAAATATCCTGAATGGCCGTGTTATTCGAATCCTGAACCCTGATTAAAACATTGGTAGATTGGATACTGGGCAGTGTCCACTCGTATTCTCCAATGGTTGTGTTGTAAAACGTGGCTATCGATGTCCAGTTAACTCCATTGTTGACCGAGTAATCAATAGAATAAAAGTTACTGGTCCCTGAAGCCGTCCAGGTAATGGTTTGTGTGGTGCATCCCTGCCATACTTCGCCTCCGTTTGGCGTAAGAATTTCAATGGTTTGGGCATTCGCCAAATGCACAATTGCAAACAGCCCAACGAGGGATAGGAAGAGTTTAGTCATCATAATTCGGTTAGTCGGTAGCGAAAATACGGCTTTTCGTCGTGAATTGAGGCCCTTAAGTGCTATATTAATAACACCGGTCCGAGTTCTATCTTCTTCATTTTCAAAGAGGAGTGTTAGCCATTCGGCAAATGGTAGGATTGTCGGTCAAAGCGTATCTTCACCGCATGAACGATTCCATCAACGAGCCACGTATTGTGCATGCCCCGGCAAGAATTTTAGCCGGATTACATATCCGTCAGACTACCCGCACGGATCAAACGGTGAAGCTTTGGCAGCAATTCGGTCCGCGCATTCCGCTTTTTCACAATCGCATTGGCGGGGAATTATTCTCGGTGCAGATCATCGACCGGGGAGTCTCGTTTTCGGATTTTGATCTGGATACGCCATTCGGCAAATGGGCAGCCGTTCAGGTACAAGACGAGAAGGTGCCTTCAGATATTGACATTCTCCATGTTCCGGCCGGCATGTATGCCGTATTCATGTACCTAGGCTTACCTCAAGGTATTCACGCATTCCTCACCGAAATCTTCACTCAATGGATGCCGGCCTATGGCTATCAATTCGATTTCCGCCCTCAATTCGAAATCATGCCTCCCAACTACAGCCCCACCAACCCCGACGCACAGGAAGAAGTCTGGATACCCATCACAACACTGACCTAATATCTCCAACCAACACATTCAAGAGAGGGAGACGCGATACTCACGTCTGTCCAGGGGAGGTTATCCCTAGGGGTGTAGTTCTAATCGAGGAGAGAGGGAGACGCGATACTCGCGCCTATCCCAGGTGGTGGTTATTTTTTGAGTTATGGTTATCATCAAGGGGAGAGAGGGAGACGCGACACTCGCGTCTATCCGGAGAGGAGGGTCGACCCCCACTCCTTCCTCCTTTTATATCATCCACCCCAATATCCCCAACGCTCACAAACTCGTGCCCGGACCAGCACAACATTTTCAAACTTCATGCTTATCATTGATTCCATGAAACCTCGTCAATGCATCCATTGCCACACTGAAATCGTTGGGAGAGCCGACAAGAAATTTTGCGACGCCATGTGCCGAAGTGCCTATTTCTACCGCCGCCATACGCAACGCGCCGAGGAAGTACGAAGAATAAATACCATCCTCAACAACAACCGAAAAATACTCCTGCAGCTCATCGAAGCAGGATCACCTCAGGCGTCGTGGCATAGAATTCAGCTGGAAAAACTAGGCTTTGCATTTCGCTTTTGTACGCATACCATTCCCTGGAGCCGTAAAACAGAAGCGGTGTTTTGCTATGACGTAGGGTACATTCAGGTCAACGACAGGATAACCATCATCGAACCCGATCCTCTGGAGAACATGTTGCCGCAAGTAAAGGCATCCTAACGTCCCCGTCTCCCGCTCGAACCTCGTCCCGGTTTGCGTTTCGCACCCGATTTGGCCGATTTCTTCTTTCGTTCATGAAAAGCACCTTTGAAATCGGGATTTTCTCGCTTTTTCTGTGCGTCTATTTCGCGATCCTGGAGTTGCTTCTCTTGCTTGGGTGTTTCTGTCACTTCAACTTCTTCAGGAAAGGGAGCACGCTCAATTTGTTGCTGAATCAGCTTTTCAATCTTGCCAATGTGATACGTCTCTGCACGGTCCACAAATGATATCGCCACGCCGGGCATCAATGCCCTTCCGGTTCGACCAATACGGTGTACATAGTCTTCATAAACACGTGGAACCG
The DNA here is from genome assembly GCA_020437755.1 of Flavobacteriales bacterium. Lineage (GTDB taxonomy): Bacteria > Bacteroidota > Bacteroidia > Flavobacteriales_D > Sanyastnellaceae > JADFAK01. Next base: position 32,035 of record JAGQVX010000012.1, on the reverse strand, counting down.
AGAAATTAATCACATGACTTACTCCCTTCACATCAATCCCCCGCGCGGAAACGTCGGTAGAAACCAATATGCGAACTTCTCCCTGACGAAATTCTTCCATGGCGTTGATCCGGGAATTCTGACCTTTATTGCTATGGATGACCCTGCTCGATAACCCCTTACGGTCAAGGTACTTGCCAATATTGGTCGCCATCTCCCGCGTGCGAACAAAAACCAGTACCCGATGGAAAGTTTCTTCGTCTTCCAAAAGATGCATCAACAGGCTCAATTTGGTTCGGAAGTTATCGACACGGTAAATCAATTGGTCAACTGTTTCTACCGGCGTGGCTTGCGGAGCTATTTCTACCCGCTGAGGCCAAAGGAGAAAGTCTGCTGCCAGTGATTCAACTTTGGGTGGAAACGTAGCCGAAAAAAGCAGGTTTTGTTTTTTCTGTGGAATGAACTCCTGAATTTGTCGCAATTGAGGGAAGAACCCCATATCCATCATCTTGTCCGCCTCGTCCAGCACCAGGTGTTTGATTTTTTTAATCTCAATCCCTCCTTTCAGATACAAATCAATAAGTCGTCCGGGCGTAGCAACCACAAAATCGCACCCGGCCTCCAATTCTGCAATCTGCGTTTTCGGACCAACACCACCATACAGGGCTACGATACGCAGATCGGTGTAGTGTGCCAATGCCTCCATCTGCGACTTTACCTGAATCACCAACTCCTTGGTGGGAACAAGAATCAAGCAGCGGGGAAAGTCTCCCTGCGCGTAGTTTACAACTTGCAACAACGGAAGTAGATAAGCCGCTGTCTTGCCTGTCCCGGTTTGTGCAATACCAATCAGATCCTGCCCGGCCCTTACAATCGGAATGGCCTTTTGCTGGATTGGCGTTGGGGTGTCGAATCCGGAATCCTCCAGTGCATTCAGCAACTGGCGTGTTAATTTGAGTTCTTCGAAGTTCACCATGCAAAAGTATCGATTTCACTATCTTCGCACACCCCTAATGCAGCTTATGATCGACGAATGGGATTTTGATGAAATACGCCCCTACACCGATGAGGAAATTCCGGCGGTGGTAGAACGCCTCATAAAAGAGCCTCTGCTCTACGAAATGATGGCGTGGGTGTATCCCAATCTGGATAAAGAAAGCATTGAGGAAATGCTCCGCGATATCACGTGTGTTGAGGAATTCCAGGAACAAATTGGCGCCCCGGCCTTCAAGGTAGTTGCGCAAATGACCACTTCCGGACTCACCTTCAGCCACATGGATCGCATCGAGATGAACAAGCCCAATTTGTTTCTGTCCAATCACAGGGATATTATCCTCGACAGCGCCCTGCTCAACGTGAGCCTTATTGAAAAAGGTTTGCCTACGACGCAAATTGCCATCGGAAACAATCTGCTTCAAAACAAACTGATTTACGATCTCGTTCGCATCAATAAAAATTTCATCGTCCACCGAAATGTGAATCCCCGCGAGATGCTTCAGTATTCGAAAAGGCTCTCGAATTACATCCACAAAACCATCACCGAAGACAAGGTGTCTATCTGGATTGCACACAAGGAGGGAAGAAGCAAGGATGGCGACGATCGCACTGCTAGCGGATTGCTCAAGATGTTATCCATGAGTGGTGAAGGAACCATCGAAGAGCGCCTAAATGCCCTCAATATTATGCCCATGGTGGTTTCGTATGAGTACGATCCGTGCGACATAATTAAGGCCAATGAATTATTGACCCTGCGCCAAACAGGATCCTATGAAAAACAACCTGGCGAGGACTTTAAAAGCATGATTGCCGGTATTATGGGGCATAAGGGAGGTGTGAATATCTCTGTCGGACAACCACTCAATACCGAGTTCTATCAGATTCGTGATATCGATAATAAGAATGATAAAATCCGCGAATTAGGGAAACTCATTGACATAGAAATGCACAAGATGTATCGCTTGTGGCCGTCCAACTATATTGCATACGATTGGCTCCACGGTACCAAGGATTATCGCGACAAATACACGCCTATCCAGCGTATCAACTTCAGGAATTATATCCGTGGCAGGGTACTTAAGGCAATGATTGGATTCAAAAAATTCGACCTGTCAAAAGAGGGCTATACCAAGCAACTCCGGGAAATCCTGCTCCATATGTATGCCAATCCTGTGATTAATCAGCGACAAGTTGATTAAGAAGAAAGGGGCATCGTGTTCCCTATAGTCACTCGTGATATCAATGGCTAGTGCTCAGCCCGAAGCTGTCCTTCAAATAGTTTCCACATCAAGATACTTCCGGCTACCGCGGCATTCAGACTTTCGGTTCCTGATCCTCCCGGTATGGAAATGATGGCGTCGGCCTGTTCTCTCCAAAATGTACTTAAACCATGACTTTCGCTTCCGATCACGATCGCACATTTGGCGGATGCCTGAAACTTCTCAATGGATTGGCCACCCATGTCGGCTGCGTATACAGGTATTCCGGCATGCGCCAAATGGTTTTTCAACTCCTCCGCTTCCATGAACATCACGGGCATGCGAAATATCGATCCCATAGCACTTTGAACCACTTTGGGATGCCAAATATCCACACCTCCGGGCATGCATACCATTTGGCGAATGCCAAACCACTCAGCACTGCGAACAAGAGTTCCAAAATTTCCGGGATCACGGATTTCATCCAGCACCAAAGTAACGCCGTCAAACTCCGGAACTGACCAAGCTTTTTCCCTGCACCATGCCAGCACACCGGGCGCTGAGCTAAGACCACTCATGCGTTCCATGTCCTTTTGAGAGACAATCTCGGGTTGGCATTCGCCAAAAGCATTGGCCTGCGATTCCAAAACAAAAACCTGCTTGACCTCAATTTCCGATCGGAGCAATTCTTCAACAGGCTTCACACCTTCTACCACGAATTCACCAAACTGTTTGCGGTACTTTTTTTGCTGCAACGAACGGATGTGCTTGATATCATTTCGGGTAATGCTCATGACCAAAGGGGTTATTCCACGGAGTAAAAATCAGACATTTGTAAAACATTGCGAGCGAGCAGGGCGATCTTAATGGTCCTTGCTTTAATTTGCAACTTCATAGTCACGACAATTTGCGCACTGCACACCTCCATATTCTCCTCATGCTATTCGCAGTTTTGGCCTTCTCCGGGTGCAATCCTACCAAACGCCTGGCGGAAGGAGAGGTGCTGCTGCAAAAAAACAAAATTAAAGTAGTTGACGAGCCTTCGGGCTTTGATATCAGTCAGTATGACATGTCGGCCGTTCTCAAGCAACGCCCCAACAGAAGGGTACTTCTCTTTCGCTTTCACCTGGGAGTATTCAATCGGGTCAATCCGGAAAGGCGCATACATCATCATGCCAGAAAAGAGCAGCGAATCCAATTAATAATTGAAGATCGCCAGCAGCAAATTGATCAACTCATCCAGGAGCAAGCATCCGAACGCAAAATCAAGCGAAAACAAGCCCGACTCAAAGAATTGCGCGCCGCACCTGTGACCACCTGGCGCGATTGGCTGGCGTTTACGGTGGGGGAGAAGCCGGTGGTAATTGATTCTGCGCTTACCCGGAAAAGCGCCGATCAGCTATCTGTTTATCTGGCTAAAAAGGGATATTTCAGCAATGAGGTAACCTATTCGCTCGATACACTCCGCAAGGGAAGACGGGCCATCGTTAACTACGTTGTTCATCCCTATGCACCCTACAAGGTGAAGTCGCTTGAATACGCCATTTCCGATCCTGGAATTGGCAGAAGGACCGATTTTTTCGAACAACAATCTACCATCCAGCCGGGAGATGTATTCAGTGTTGAGGCTCTCGATGCCGAGCGCGTGTGGATTACAGATTACCTCAACAACCGGGGCTACTACTCGTTTACCAAGGAATACATCACGTTCACGGCCGACAGTTCAGTGGGAAACAGAGAAGTGGCGGTAACAATGAAAGTGCGTAGCTTGCTGGAACAGTCGCCCTTCCACCCCGATTCCCTCATGGAATCTCCTCACCGCAAATACTTCATTGGCGATATTTACGTACACACCGACTACAGTGCCACCGACAACAACTACGCACCTACGGATACACTGGAGTTTGAAGGCTTGCATATATTGTACTCAGGGGAACTGGAGTTGTCGCCTCAATTGATCAGATACCTCGTTGCGTTCAACTCAGGCGACTTGTATCAAAAGGACTATGTCACCAAAACCTACCGCAATTTTTCCAAGCTGCAGTTGTTCCGTTCGTCGAGCGTGAGGTTTGAGGATATTCAGGGTGATGAACTTAACGTACTCACCTGCCACTTGTTGCTGGCCAGGGCCAAATCACAAACACTCAGCATGGAGAGTACAGGTACACATCGCAATGGAAACCTGGGGATACAAGGCAGTATGGGGTATCGACACCGTAACCTTTTCAATGGAGCTGAAACGGGTGAAATCAATGTGGTTGTGGGGTTTGAAGCTCAGAACACCATAACCCAGACGGAAGCCACGGAAGATATTTCGGAAACTGTAGCGGATCGCGCCCGACTGAATACCTTTGAGATAGGGCCTGAATTTACCTTGCGTTTTCACAAGTTGGTCCCCTTCTCACTAGAGCGGATATCCAACAACAGCGATCCCAAAACCACACTTACCGCGGCCTATAATTTTCAGTCACGTCCCGACTACGAGCGACAACTCACACAGTTCCGGATGGGGTACGATTGGATAGAGAATATTGATAAGGGATCTCACATTTACTGGGATTTGGTCAAACTCAGCCTGATTAAAATCGACAAATCTCCGGAGTTCCAAAAGTTGCTGGACGATTTGGGAGACGCCTACTTGGCAAGCTCGTATCAGAACCACTTCATTACCTCAGGTGGAGTGTCGTGGGTATTGAACAATCAAAAGAAAAAACTGCAACGTAAGTATTTCTTCAATAAAGCTTCATTTTCAATAGCCGGAAATCTGATGCGCTTGGGTTACAATATGTCCAAGGCTGAAGTGAATGAAAATGGAGGCTATGAAATCGCCGGGATCCAATTTGCGCAATTTTTAAAGATTGAAGAGGACTTCCGCCTTTATCGAAATCCGGATGAAAAGAACACCATTGCATTTCGGTTTCACGCGGGAATGGGTAAGCCGGGAGCAAACCTTGGAGCATTACCTTTTGAGGAAAGTTTTTTCGCAGGCGGATCCAATGATATCCGTGCCTGGCAGGCAAGATCCCTTGGGCCGGGATCATATCGTGACACTACTGCTTTGGTTACCTATAATAGTATTGGTGAGTTCAAGTTGCAATCGAGTATCGAATATCGTTTCGATATTACGCCCATGTTTGAAGGAGCATTTTTCTTCGATGCAGGAAACATCTGGTTACTCCAAGACGACTTGACGCGGTCCGGAGGTAAATTTGAATTGAAAAACCTGGGACGTGAAATCGCTGTTGGCGGCGGAGCCGGACTCCGTATGGACTTTGATTTCTTCCTGGTTCGATTTGACTTCGGAATTCAGCTGAAGGATCCTGCAAAAGTATCGGGGGAACAATGGTTTTTCCAGAAGAAGGACGAATACATCAACTTTACCGACACATATTTCTACCCCAACGGTGGAAATCCGGGTTACCGACCAGTGTGGAACTTTAACCTTGGTATAGGGTATCCGTTCTAGAAACCCCTTATTTAAGGGTAGAGGATGCAACTTGTGTGCAATTTGTATAACTGTTTTGAAATCTATCCACATCCCTGTTTCCATTTCCACTGCCCTTCCTATATTTGCGGTCTGCATTAACAATACGCAATGGGTTGGTTTAAGCGAATAAAGTCAGGTATCACCACAAAAAGCAAGGATAAAAAAGAGATTCCTGAGGGTCTCTGGTACAAATGTCCTTCGTGCAAGCACGTGGTAACTTCAGAAGAGCATATGAAGACCATGTGGGTATGTGACGGTTGCGGCCATCACGAACGCATTGGATCTGAAGAGTACTTCGCAATACTGCTCGATGATAAGTACAAGGAAATCAGTCCACGCATGGAGTCGGGTGACCCCCTCACATTCAAAGACACCAAGGCTTATCCCGATCGCATCCGTCAGTCTCAGCATAAAACCGGACTCAAAGACGCTATCCGAACGGTTCATGGACAGCTGGACGGACAGGAAGTTGTTATTGCGGCTATGGATTTCCGGTTTATCGGAGGTTCTATGGGGTCGGTGGTGGGAGAGAAGATCGCTCGCGGTATCGATCATGCTATCAAGAACAACTGTGCATTTATCTGCATCAGTAAGTCGGGCGGTGCTCGTATGATGGAGGCGGGGTTCTCGCTGATGCAAATGGCCAAAACCTCAGCTAAGTTGACTCAATTGGCAGAGGCTAAGTTGCCCTACATCAGCATTCTTACCGATCCAACTACAGGAGGAGTCACGGCATCCTTCGCCATGTTGGGCGATCTTAACATTGCCGAGCCAAACGCTTTGATAGGTTTTGCCGGACCACGAGTAGTTAAGGAGACTATAGGAAAGGAATTACCCGAAGGCTTCCAAAGAGCAGAATTCGTTCTTGAACACGGATTCCTCGATTATATCGTGGAACGAAAGGACCTGAAGTCTAAACTGTCCCTTTCTCTAAAAATGTTGCGCTAAATAGCGGTTAGTCAGAATTTTTAGCCGTACATTTGCCGGACTTTTCGGCTACGGGTTCCTCCTGTTGAGGAAGCGAGGTCGAAACACGCATAACAATCATTATACAATATTGGCATGTATTTGACATCTGACAAGAAGAAAGAATTCTTCGCAAAGCACGGTAAATCTGAAAATGACACTGGTTCACCAGAAGGGCAAATCGCTCTGTTCAGCTACCGTATCGCTCACCTTACTGAGCACCTCAAAAAGAACCGTAAAGATCACAACACTGAACGTTCGTTGATCAAATTGGTAGGAAAGCGTCGTTCGCTTTTGAACTACCTGAAGGAAATCGACATCGAAAGGTACCGTAACATTGTTAAGGAGTTAGGTCTCCGTAAATAATTGGCAATACGTACGTGTACTCAACAAAATAGTATAACGCAAGAAGGGCAATTGATAGCAATTGCCTTTTTTGGTTTTTTTTAAAGTCTTTAGAACGATAACATGAATTTAGACATACACCGAAAGACGATCGACCTCGGGGATGGAAAGGCCATCCACATTGAAACCGGTAAATTGGCTAAGCAAGCACACGGTTCTGTAGTAGTTCGCATGGATGATACCATGCTGTTGGCTACTATCGTGTCCAACGAAGAAGCAGGAGAGAATGTAGACTTTCTGCCACTTACCGTTGATTACCGCGAAAAATATGCTTCTACCGGAAAATTTCCGGGTGGATTCTTTAAGCGTGAAGCACGACCAAGCGATCACGAAGTACTTACTATGCGCCTCGTAGACCGCGCTCTTCGTCCAATGTTTCCGGACGATTATCACGCCGATACTCAAGTGCAGATTCAATTGATGTCAGCAGATGGCAATAATCAGCCCGACGCACTTTGTGGCCTCGCTGCTTCAGCGGCGATTGCAGTATCTGATATCCCTTTCAACGGACCCATTTCTGAAGTTCGCGTAGCGCGTGTTAATGGCAAGCTCATCATCAACCCAACATTCGGGGAGATGGAAGGAGCCGACATCGATATGGTAGTTGCAGGTTCTGCAGATAGTATCATTATGGTGGAAGGTGAAATGAGCGAGGTGTCGGAAGCCGAAATGGTAGAAGCGATTGAAGCGGCACATGCAGCTATCAAGGTTCATTGCCAGGCTCAGCTCGAATTGGCGGCCATGGTGTCAAAATCTTCACCTAAGCGCGAGTACGACCACGAGCGTCATGATGATGACCTCCGCCAGCGTATCCATGCGGATATGTACCAGAAATTCTACGACCTGGCAAAAGCCAATGTAGATAAGTCGGAGCGAAAAGCACAGCATAAGGCTATTAAAGATGCGTTCATGGAGACCGTGGCTGAAGAAGAAGCTTCAGACAAGGCATTCATGATTTCACAATACATCAAGGCAACTCAGAAAGAAGCAGTGAGAAATCTGCTCCTTGATGAAGGTATTCGTTTGGATGGACGTGGAACAACAGACATCCGTCCAATTTGGACGGAGGTTGATTACCTCCCCGGAACTCATGGATCTGCAATCTTCACACGTGGTGAAACGCAGTCATTGACTACACTTACGCTCGGTACGAAATTGGATGAGCAGAAAATCGATGGCGCCATGATAGAGCGCAGCGATAAATTCCTCCTCCATTATAACTTCCCTCCGTTTTCGACAGGTGAAGCCCGACCTATCCGCGGCGTTAGCCGTCGAGAAGTAGGACACGGTAACCTGGCACTCCGTGCATTGAAGCCGGTAATTCCTTCTCAGGAAGAATGTCCTTATACCATTCGTCTGGTTTCTGAAATCCTCGAATCAAACGGTTCGTCGTCTATGGCGACTGTTTGCGCAGGCTGTCTGGCATTGATGGATGGCGGTGTTCCTATTAAGGCGCCTGTTTCAGGTATTGCTATGGGATTGGTTACTGATGAAGCTTCAGGTAAATACCGAATTCTTTCGGATATCCTCGGAGATGAAGATCACCTCGGTGATATGGACTTTAAAGTAACGGGAACTTCAAAAGGAATCACTGCTTGTCAGATGGATATTAAAATCAAAGGGTTGTCGATGCAGATGCTTCACGAAGCACTCGAACAAGCTCGCGCCGGCCGTTTGCATATCCTTTCGAAGATTACGGATACTATGACCGAGCCACGTGAAGACTACAAGCCTCACGCTCCACGAATCATTAGCTTCGAAATCCCAACAGATACTATCGGTGCCGTGATCGGACCGGGAGGAAAGATTATTCAGGAGATTCAGGCCGTTACCAACACTACCATTTCGATCGATGAAATCGATGGAAAAGGAATCGTTGAAATCTCTGCTCAGGACAAGGAAAGCATCGATGCCGCCGTTAAACGAGTAAGAAATATCTGTTTTCCCCCAACCATTGAGATCGGAGAAACGTATGAAGGAAAGGTTAAGACTGTTGTGCCTTACGGTGCATTCGTTGAAATCCTTCCCGGTCAAGACGGACTCCTGCACATCAGTGAGTACGCGTGGGAACGCATTGAGAACTCGTCAGATGTCTTCAAAGAAGGCGATTTGATTAAGTTCAAAGTGACCGGTCGGGATCCAAAAACCGGAAAGGTGAAGCTTTCACGCAAAGTGTTGCTCCCTCGTCCGGAGAAAAGTGGTGCCGATAAGGCCAATAGCAACTAAAAAATCCATTCTGTCAGTGCGGCTTTGCAGCACGATTTTTGATGGAATAGCCATAGTTTTTTAAGTTTAATTATACCCGAAACCTGAAGAAGTCATATGAGACAGCTTAAGATTACAAAACAGGTTACCAACCGTGAGACGGCTTCGCTCGACAAGTACCTCCAGGAAATTGGTCGCGTTGACCTTATTACCGCTGAGGAAGAAGTTGAGTTGGCACAACGTATCAAGCAGGGAGATCAAATTGCTTTGGAAAAACTTACCAAAGCCAACTTGCGTTTCGTGGTGTCAGTTTCGAAGCAGTATCAAAATCAGGGCTTGTCATTGCCCGATTTGATTAACGAAGGAAACCTGGGTTTGATCAAAGCTGCGCAGCGATTTGACGAAACTCGTGGTTTTAAGTTCATCTCTTACGCGGTATGGTGGATCCGTCAGTCAATCCTTCAGGCTTTGGCTGAACAATCGCGTATCGTTCGTCTTCCTTTGAATAAAATCGGTTCGATCAACAAGATCAACAAAGCATTTGCGAAGCTCGAACAAGAATACGAACGTCCTCCAACGCCCGCGGAATTGGCAGAAGTGCTCGAAATGACGCTGGATGAAGTTAAGCAGTCCCTCAAAAACGCAGGTCGCCATGTATCCATGGATGCACCGCTTAAAGATGGTGACGATAGCTCCAGCACCATGTATGATGTCCTCCAAACAGGTGAATCACCTTCGCCCGACCAGGATCTCATGCACGAGTCACTACGCAAGGAGATTGAACGATCGCTTCGCACATTGACCACACGAGAAGCGGATGTTATTCGCCTCTATTTCGGTTTGAACGGAGGTCATCCCATGACCCTCGAAGAAATTGGAGAGCGTTTCGACCTCACGCGTGAACGTGTACGTCAGATCAAAGAAAAAGCCATTAGAAGGCTCAAACATACTTCCAGAAGTAAAATTCTGAAATCGTACCTCGGATAGGTAAAAAGCCACGCGATCAGCGTGGCTTTTTTGTTTTCATCAAGTCACGGTTATAATCAAAGTGCTCTCTACGGCATTTTTGGATTACGGGCGACAAAATAATTCCATTCAATCTCCGTATAGTATTCGGAAAACCAAAGCCGTATCTTCGCACCTTCAATGAGAAGACTCAATACCATATACCTGTCCATCATTGTGGCAATGGCCGTCATATTGGTCAACTGCCGCAAGGAAAACCTTATTACCGACTCGTCGGCGAAACTCGAGTTCTCACTGGATACCGTACTTTTTGATACGGTATTTACATCGATCGGAAGTACAACACAGTTGCTTAAAGTCTATAACCGCCACAACAAGGATATTCAGGTTTCCCGAATTCGCATTGAGCAAGGGAGTACATCGCAATACAGAATCAATGTGGATGGAATCAATGGTGCATCTCATACCGATATTATTATTCCTGAAAATGACTCCATATTTATTTTTGTTGAAGTGACCATTGATCCGGGTGGTTTGAACCTGCCTTTTATTGTGGAAGACAATATTGTCTTCGAAACCAATGGCAACGAGCAAAAAGTAAATTTGGTAGCCTGGGGACAGGACGCCTATTTTCATGGAGGTTTGGGAAACTTAACCGTCCTCGACCCCAACGAAGAATGGAACAATGACAAGCCACATGTGGTGTACGGAATTGTTGCGGTCGACAGCGCCGAATGTCTCACTATTAATCCGGGTACTCAGGTATATTGCCATGCGGGTTCGGGTATCTATGTCTACAAAGGCTGTATCCATGTATTGGGTGAGTTGAACAATGAGGTCGTTTTTCAAGGGGACCGACTGGAACCCTTTTACGATGAACTTGCCGGACAATGGGGTATAGAGATCGACTTTGACTATGAAACGCAGTTTGGAATCGAAACGGCTACCATATCACGAGGTGGATTGTGGCTTTATGAGTGCCTGCCTAGCACCATCAACTATGCCGTCCTTAAAAATGGAATTGTAGGGATTCAAATGGATACAGTGGGTAATACGGGAGGTGGATTTGGCCTTGATATAACCAATACTATTGTACGCAATATGTCTGCCGTTGGACTGTGGGCTCAAGGAGGCGATATCCACTGTGAAAACAGCCTTGTGGCTAACTGTGGGGCCAACTGCACCGCCCTGACCATTGGAGGAAGATACCATTTTGACCATTGTACAGTTGCGAATTATTGGAATGAAAGCAACCGTCAGGATGCAACATTTGCTCTCACCAATTACTACGAAAGTATTGATGGGGACCTGATTGTGCGTCCCGTTGAAGCCATATTCCGAAATTGCATTTTGTACGGCAATAATGCAGATCTCACCGATTTCAGTGAGTTCATCATCGATCTGGAACAAGAGGAATCTCAGAATTACGTATTCGACCACTGCTTCATTGATACCCAGGAAAACGTCTCCGATGACGGACTACACTGGTTTTCTGTGGCCAACAATCCATCCGAGCCTCCGTTCATTGATCCTTTCAACGCGGATTTTGACTTGCCTGTATCTGTGAATTCCACACTCACTGCGCCTCAAATCGGAGGAGTAGGGGAAGATATAGAAGGATGGACTCGGAATTCTCCTACAGCTCTGGGCTGCTATGAAGCCAACAATGAGTAGGCATTCGCCAAATAGTGTATCACACAATTTGCGCTAAATCATTCCACACCAGTGGGTTAATAAACCTGTTTCCTGATTTTTCATTCATAATGGAAAAAATTGTTCCTTGCAGTGGAACCTATAGTAGGTTTGGTCGTTAAACCATAGCGACACCCAAATAAATCCTAAATGTTCAATCGAATGATGACCACCCGAAATCTTCGAATTGCCCTGATCGCAGCTGCGATTTCGGCGTTTAGCTTACAATCTTGCTCTGATGGAGCCTCGGACTCCAACAAAGACACCCAAAGCCTGCCGCCTGATTCGGTTGCTGATGCAACTCATGAAGAAGAAGGAGGCCTAAGCGGATCTGTTGTGAAGTACAAAGGGGAGCTTTTCAGTATCCCTTCTCCGATTCAAACAGCCCTACTGATCAAGAAGTCGAATCTGCCATACAACGAGAAATTGCTCAATCCTACGGGGAATAAATCGAAATATGTCAGCCAATTTCAAAAGGCCCTGAATATGGGAGTCTATGGCGCTGATCTGGCTTATCTGTCAAATTTCGATAATACAGCCACGAGTATCGAATACTTTACCACTGTAGAAGGTTTGGCTGATGAACTTGGGATTAAGAATAACATCGATCCATCAATCATTTCACGGTTTCACGCCAGTAGTGATGTTCAGGATTCGCTTTACGTCCTGAATGCTGAGCTCTATCGTGAAGTAAATCAGTACCTCAAAGACAACGAGCGCAATGAGGCCGCTAGCCTTATCCTCGCAGGAGGCTGGATTGAAGCACTTCACATTGCTCTTGATGTTGCCTCAAAGAATGACGAAATCAGATTGAGAATAGGAGAGCAACGCTCGGCGCTCACCAGCCTGGTAACCCTCCTGAGCCGCTTCGAAGATCAGAAAGTTCAGCAAGTGAAAGATGGTTTGGCCGGAGTGCTCAATGTTTTTGATAATATGAAGTATTCCTATGAATATGTCGATCCAATCACTGATGCCAGCGAACATACGACTTACATTAATTGCAAGTCGAGCGTTGAGGTGAGCATGAACGACATTGATCAGATCAGACAAAAACTAGCAGAAATCCGTAACATCATTATCAGTTAATTATGAAAGCCATCCAAAACATCCTTGCCTCTTTGTGTGTAGTAGCCGGATTATCGGCCAGCGCCCAATGCGACAGCATCGCCAATTGGTGCTCTCATAATATGCCTGATGAATATATTTCCGACGGACAAATGTACCGTGCGTTACTTTACCATGATCAGGTTGCAGAGTTTCAAATGACGATGTTTGGAAATAGCACTTATCGAATCGCGGGCTGCAGCGGCGCCGAAGACGGTAATCTCATTTTCCGTATTTACGATGAAGAAAAGAACTTACTTTTTACCAATGCAGATCATGCCAATGCCCCGTATTGGGACTTTGTGGTGGGATCTACGGTAAATTGCACCATTGAAGCCCAGCTCGATTACAATCGTCGGGAATCAGGTTGTGCAGTTCTGCTCATCGGTTTCAAACAATAATCCAATTCCTACGTACACCGTAGCACTTTGACCTATCCGGGTTTCTATGATTTGAACGATCATTGCCCGTGAAGTTAATCCACCCCTTGAATGAGTGCAGGAATTCTTAAAGCATTGATGCAGCTGTTCGCCATTATCGCTCGCGATAGTGGGGGAGCAGAGGGCGACCATTCCGGAAGGAACATTGTCGCCATTTTTCTGCGTCAACAGCTCAACAAGGATCTCGTTCAACGCTACCTGGATGTTTATGATGAACTGGTAGCACAAAATCAAAGCAAGAAATCAGGCGGAAAAGAAGGTTCTCGCAAGCGTACGTCACTTTCATCAGTAAAGGTGTTGCGTATTTGCACCCGAATCAATGAAGAACTAGCACAGAAAGAGAAGGTGTTTGTCCTGGTCCGCCTACTGGAGTTTATTTCGGCATTTCCGGAGACCAGCGAACAAGAGTGGGAGTTTGTTGAGACAGTGGCTGATACATTCAACATTGAGCGAGAAACATACCAGCATTTAGTAGAATTGACAGCCCTGGGCAAAGAAGAATTCCTGAAACATCCCGAGTTCTTATTTGTCACCGGTCATAAGGCTCCTGAAGATTTAGGACAAGCCAAATATCTGGAGAAAGAAGGACTTGAAGGGAAGTTTGTATTCTTCCGACTCGAAAAGGAAAACATGTTCCTCGTCCGCTATTTTGGCAATGAGGATTTGTTACTTAATGGACAGTCGCTAGGCACCAATAGAGCCTACGTATTCCTGCAAGGCGCATCCATCCGCGGTTCTAAGATCAGCCCGATTTATTATTCGGACGTGATCCACCGGTTCATGAATGAGCAAGATCGCACCAGCATCGTATTTCGTGCCGAAAATGTCTCTTATTATTTCAAACGAAACAATAAGCAGGCACTCCACCAGTTGAACCTCGTAGAAGATTCCGGTTCACTCATTGGAATAATGGGAGCTAGTGGATCAGGTAAGAGTACTTTGCTCAATGTGCTCAATGGCAACTATATTCCTACGTTTGGAAAGGTTACCATCAACGGTATCGACATCCATCATGAGGCGGATCAAATTGAGGGAGTACTCGGATACGTGGCTCAGGACGATTTACTCATAGAGGAACTTTCTGTTTTTGATAACCTGTTCTACAATGCCAAGTTGTGCTTTGGACGCAAAACAGATGAAGAAATAGCTGAAATGGTTGTGGATACCTTGCAGCAACTTGGTCTGTATGAGGCCAGAGATTTGAAAGTAGGATCCCCTCTTGAAAAAACGATTAGCGGTGGACAGCGTAAGCGTTTGAATATTGCCCTTGAGCTAATCCGCGAACCTGCAGTCCTTTTCGTAGATGAGCCTACCTCAGGTCTGTCAAGTCGCGATTCAGAAAATATTATGGACTTACTCAAAGAACTTACCTTGAAGGGTAAGCTCATCTTTGTAGTAATCCATCAGCCTTCGTCCGACATCTTCAAGATGTTTGACAAACTGTTCATCCTGGATCAGGGTGGTTATCCGATTTACTATGGAAATCCCGTTGAAAGTATTCTCTACTTTAAGCGATTGGTCAATCATGTGAACGTCTCGGAAAGCGAGTGTCCGCGCTGTGGTAATGTAAACCCGGAGCAGATTTTCAACATGATAGAATCCAAAGTTGTCGATGAATACGGTAACTTGACGGAACACAGAAAAATCTCACCACGGGAGTGGAATAACTTCTTCAATGTAATTATCGGAAATCACATCAGAACTAAGGACAAAAAGCGAAAAACTCCCGAGAGTTCCTTCAGTATTCCGAATCGTTTGCGTCAGCTTTCCGTATTTCTGACAAGGGATATTCTCAGTAAAGTAGCCAACCGACAGTACATGATTATCAATGCGTTGGAGGCACCTTTATTGGCACTCGTTCTGTCCTTCTTCATCAAATACTTCAAAGCAGATGATGGGACTGACGCAGGTTATATTTTCAGAGAAAGTGAGAATATTCCTCAGTTTCTGTTTATTTCGGTTATCGTCGCGCTTTTCCTGGGGTTGACGGTAAGTGCAGAAGAAATCATTCGCGACCAAAAAATTCTAAAGAGGGAGAAATTTCTAAACTTGAGCAAAGGAAGTTACCTGGCATCGAAGATTGGAATTATGTTCCTGATATCAGCCATTCAAACACTGATGTACACGATCGTGGGTAATTCAATCCTCGAGATTCGAGGTATGTTCTTGCCTTTCTGGATGGTATTATTCTCAACGTCGTGCTTTGCCAACCTTCTTGGGCTGAACATATCAGCCAGCTTCAATTCGGCCAAGGTGATCTACATTTTGATTCCGATTCTTATCATTCCCCAATTGCTGTTTTCTGGAGTGATTGTCAAATTTGACAAACTGTATCCTCTTTTCAGCAGCCAGAGCAGTGTTCCCTGGATAGGAAATATTATGGCCAGCAGATGGGCGTACGAGGCAATGGCTGTGTACCAATTCAAGAACAATGAACACAATAAGATCGTTTACGAATACGATCAGAAAATAGAGCAGTACCGTTGGAAAAAGGATTACTGGTTGAAGGAACTTCGTTCTAAAGTCAATGAATCACAGTCGCTTATCGAATCAGGAAAAGATGATGAACGATTAGCTTATAATTTGCTGGTCATTCGAAATGAATTCGAGAAAGAGCAAAAGGAATTCGCCAACTTTACATTGCCCGAATGGGAAAAATTGACACCGGAGCACGTCACAAATGAATTACTCGAAGGGGTAAAGGTAAGTCTGGATCGTCTCAATGATTTTTACAAAAAAGGGTATAACAAACAATTCGCTCTGAAGGACAATGCGATTGAAGCCTTGTCTGATACTCCGGAGAAAAAAGTAGCCTACCTCCAATTAAAGGACGACTACACCAATGAGAGTCTGGCTGAATTTGTGACCAACGAGAATGAGCTTGAGAAGATTGTAGAGTATAACAATGAGCTGGTTCAAAAGAGCGAACCGGTGTACATCATTCCGCAACACAAAAGCTTTTTTGGGGCACACTTCTATGCGCCTACCAAGTCTTTCTTCGGAAGACAGATTACGACCATGTCGGCCAATCTTCTGGTGATCTGGACCATGACAATGGCTATGGTGGTTTTACTATTCTTCGATGGACTGAAGAAGCTTCTGGAGCTATTGACGCATTTTGGCGAGTATCTGGCTCGTCTACTCAAACTTCGCGTTAAGTTTACCTATTCAGACTAGCAGCATCGGTTCACAAGTCATGGAATACTGTTGTTACCATGCCATGTATCGTCAAGATTGAAACCTCATTTGGCTTGTCCAAAATTTTTAAATAAATCGTAGCTGAAGCATTTGGCCTGCGCATTGACCTTGGTCACACCATCCGGTTTGGACGTTTTTCATTCCAGCGTGCACATCAGGGGAGCCAAGCGCCAGCGGCTCGGGCGGCGATTTATCGCGTCTTTTATCGGCTCGGGCGGCGTTTTATCGCGCCCATACGCTAAAACCAAACAGATACAAACTTCTCTCACGCTGAATTGCCTTTGATTCCAGAGCACACTAATTTTGCGATATTGGGCTTGAGGGTACCGCCCCGAGGAACACCAATTCCTACTTCTAAAGCAATAAAAAAAGACCGTGATGTTCACGGCCTTTTTCTGTTTTCCAGACTTGTGAAGTCTTATATTTCTTCAATCTCGATCATTTTGAAAGGAATATTGATGATGGCATCATAATCCTCTCCTGCTTCGAGCATATCTTCATCGTCTTCTTCGTAGTACCAGTTAATGGTAATCGAGTTGTTGATCGCTTCCAATTTCTTGAACAGATCCAATATACATTTGGATGAGCTCGTATTAAAGTATTCCAACTGAATGTTGACATTGGTTGCATTGTGCGGTGTACGCGCATAATCTTCAATCCAATCGATCAGTGGTTTGTAGAATTCAATTGAATTCTCAGGAATTGATCGACCTTTGATCTCAAGAATTCCTTCTGCTTTAATGAAGTTCACCGTAGGTGTTTTAGGTGTTCCCTCTATTCTGATGTCTTCCATGTCAGTGGTTCACTTTTACGTTGAGGCTGAAAAAATTATTCATGTTGTCTATTGGAGCAAAGCCGTATTCCAACTTCTTTCCAGACTTGCGTGCGATTTCAATGAGTCCGAGGCTTCCACCTCCCTTGAGCGTCATTTCACCATTATTGAGTACGTTCTGATACATCTTTTTCAGGTCTTCGCGATCAAGTTTGTTGATATACTCGAGCTTGGTTTTCAGACTGCTTACGGAATCATTGGTGATAAAGTTTCCCGTCATGATTGAATAGCCGTCGTCGTCGTTTGCCACAATAACCATTCCTGAAGGAACTTCTTTACTCTGCTGTTCCTGATCTGAATTCATTTCGGTATGATGATACAGATTTTGAAGGCATTCTACGAGTATATTGAACACCTTCTTGCGGATTTTCAAATTGGCATCGCTATCCGTAAGCTTTAATTCAATGGCGTGGAGAATTGAGTTGATCAAGTCTTCGGTAAGCTCTCCTTTGAAGAGTAACATCACCTTATGTCTCCTCAAATTGTCATAAAAGTCGAATATGTCAAATCTTTCTTCCAAACCTGAAGCACAGTTAGTTTACACTCGTTTTCAAAACTTCGGGAACGAGCCCGAATTTACGCTAAGTACTAAGGAGGTCAGGTTAAGAACTCGGCCAAAGTTAAAAATCAATTTCTAATATTGCTATCTGAAACGTGTAGGATAATTCTCAGAACAATGTCAATAAATTCATCAGGTGATTGGTTTGCTCAGTGGTTTGATTCACGCTACTACCACATCTTGTATTGCAATCGCAACGACCAGGAGGCATTGGCATTTATTCGTAAGCTACTGAACCATCTGGAGGTGAGCGAAGACGTACAAATCCTGGATCTGGCTTGTGGGTCGGGCAGACATACCCGAAGTGTAACTGCACTTGGCTATCAGGTAACCGGAATGGACTTGTCTGAAGAGAGCATCGCAATGGCGCGCCAGCAGTCGCCGGGAATTCAATATGAAGTCGGGGACATGCGCTCGTTTGACTTGGGACGCCGTTTCGGAATGGTCATGAATCTCTTTACGAGCTTTGGCTACTTTGATGACGTGGCTGAGAATGCAAAGGCATTGGGGTGCGTTGCCCGACATTTATTCAAAGACGGAATTTTTGTTCTGGACTATTTCAATGCGACACAAGTTGTCTCAAATCTTATTCCCAAAGAATATATTGTACGAGAGGGAGTTGAATTCCACATACGTAGAGAAGTGCGAAATCGCCATATTTGCAAGCGAATCGAAGTGGTGGATGGAAATCATAGGGAAGTACATGAAGAAAAGGTTCAGTTGTTTTCCCGCGAGGATGTTGAAGCCATGATGATTCAAGCCGGCCTTCAACCCAAAGAGTGTTTTGGGGATTACGAACTGAATGCTTTCAATCAAAATAGTCCACGAATGATTATCGTGGCAGAAAAGAACTAATGGATCAATCCTGGACCGATATATTATTGTTGTTTGCGGTAGTCATGATCACCGGAGGAATGGTGGTTGGAACGGGCCGCAGCTTGCACAGCAAAAGTCGCTTATTGCTGGCTTTTAGCGGAGCTTTCCTGCTGGGGCTTTGCCTGCTACAACTGTTTCCATACGTCTTTTCGGGCAGTCTGAGCAAGCCCGGATTGTGGATTATTGGAGGGTTTCTGATTCAAATTATTCTCGAGTACTTGTCGAGTGGGGTAGAGCATGGACATTTTCATTCCCATTCACACGATGGCCACTCGCACTTCCCCATGGTAGTGCTTATTAGTATCGGAATCCACGCATTTTTCGAAGGGATGCCTTTTGGAGGGCATGATCACGGGCACAACCATTCGCTGCTCTTGGGAATTCTCTTGCATAAAGTTCCAGTAGCTCTTGTGTTATCAGGTATGATGGTAGCCGCCGGATTTAGCAAATTGAAGTCGTTTACACTATTGGGGATTTTTGCTTTCGCTTCGCCCGCAGGTGCGCTTGTTTACAAACTCCTGGCGATGGCTGAAGTAGGTATAATAAGTGAACTACCATATATGGCCAATGCCCTCCTCATCGGGATATTGTTGCATGTGAGCACTACTATTATCTTCGAATCCTCTGAAGGTCATCGTTTCAATTCTGCGAAATTCGTGACCATTCTACTGGGCCTAGCGTTGGCTTATTTCACGGGTTAAGCTCATCCACAACCCTCAGCTTTTCGGCCGACTCCAGCTCTGTTTCTTAAAATATGTTGATGTCATGAACTTCTCATGATTATTTGGGTTTTAGTCCTAAATTTGCGCCCGAATTCAGGAAGGTAACCCATAAAAAAATAGTTGAAATGTCTGTACTTGTAGGAAAAAAGGCCCCCTTGTTTGAAAGCGGAGCAGTAGTAAACGGAAATCAGATTGTTGAGGATTTCTCTTTAAATCAATACTTGGGTGAGAAACACGTGTTGTTTTTCTTCTATCCAAAGGATTTCACATTTGTGTGTCCAACAGAATTGCATGCCTTCCAGGAGAAGTTAGCAGAATTTGAAAGCCGTGGTTGTGCAGTTGTGGCTTGTTCAACAGATACAGAAGAATCTCACTGGGGTTGGTTGCAAATGTCGAAAGAGCAAGGTGGTATCAAAGGTGTAACATATCCAATTGTTGCGGATACCAACAAAACCATCTCTGACGCTTTTGGAGTGCTCGCGGGTGAATATGGGTACGATGAAGAAGGTCGTCTTGCTGCCAATGGCCCAATGATCGCCTACCGAGGCTTGTTCCTCATCGATCGGGATGGTGTTGTTCAGCACCAAATCGTAAACAACTTCCCATTGGGACGTAACGTAGACGAAGCAATCCGTATGGTAGACGCTTTGCAGTTTACGGAAGAAAACGGTGAAGTTTGTCCCGCCAACTGGAACAAAGGAAAAGATGGTATGGCTGCAACCCACAGCGGTGTTGCCGATTACCTTGCTACACATTAAGAAAGATTGTAGATAGAGCATATGGAAAGGGGCATTCAATGCCCCTTTTTTCATGACTTCTGCAGGGATTAATGGTCTCGAAATGTGCGGATCACATATTATGTTTTCAACACCTGTTGACGAACATTGTGAATATTTTCGTAAATTAGGGGTGCGTTTTGCTTAAAGATGGACCTGAGAAGTGATGAAAAACTCATCTGCGAAGAGGGGGGAAGCTATTTCCACCAATTCGTTGCCGTAGGTGGTAAAATGATCCTTACCACACGACGGTTGTATTTTTATCCCAACAAAAATCACCAATCTTTAAGTCTGATTGAAGTTCCCTTAGCAACAATTGATGAGGTGAATTTCTTCAAAACCCTCAACATTTCTCCGAATGGTTTGATGTTGATGCTTTCCGACGGTTCGATGATCTCTTTTGTAGTCGATAATCGTCAGGAATGGAAAACCCGCCTCGAAAATGCCGGAGTCTGCCGAAAGGCTGGCATGGCATAGTCGAAGCTTAAAGACGAAATTGCTTTGCTTTAAATATGTGCTGCATGCCTGACCAGTATGCAGGTTTTACTAACCAGCTTTAATTGCTTATAACTGCTATCATGAAGACGTTTAAGACCAAATTAGTCAACGAGAAGGTGGAGTTTATCTTCATCAAGAAAAAGAATTGTAAGCGCATCCTAATCTTTGCGCATTACCTGAATTAAGACTTTAAAGGGAGGAAATGAAACCTCCCTTTTTTATTTCCGTAGAATGGAGTAACCCCTTGGGTCGGGCAAAACGCATTTCCCCCCAAACCAAAACTCCACTATCGTGAAACGATGCAAAATCAGGATCAACGTCAAGAAGTTCGAGTCAATCCAACTCTATCGGAAAAAGTATGGTTTTAAAGTTTTCAATCACTGTCTGAACTGAGTTCAGAGGGGGAAAACTTCCGCAGCCATGCGCAGCGATTCGAGCATCGCTTCCTCGTTGAATCCCAACTCAAGACCTTCATTGGCGAAAAATGTAAGCATGTTCTCCGTAGGCATGTTTCCGGTAAGTTCGTCTTGTGCCATCGGGCATCCGCCAAATCCTTTTATAGCCCCATCAAATCGCCGACATCCCGCATCATAAGCAGATCGGATTTTCTCTTCCCAATTATGTGGTGACGTGTGAAAGTGCGCTCCAAACTCAACCTGGCTGAATTCAGGCACCAAGGTTGAAAATAGTGGTCGAATCGTCTCAGGTTCTGAACTACCAATAGTATCACTCAATGCGATTATCCGAATATCAAGCTCTTCAGCCAGCCTGCGTGTCCATTCCGCCGCGATGTCGGGATGCCAATGCTCACCGTAAGGATTCCCAAAAGCCATAGAAATGTAAATGACCAATTCTTTCCCATGTTTCAAACACATGGATTGAATTTCTTCAACTCGCGCCAAGGACTCTTCCAGTGTAGCATTGGTGTTTCGTTGTTGAAACTGTTCGGATATCGAGAACGGATATCCCAAATAGTTGATCTCTTCAAAACTGCAGGCATCTGCAGCCCCTCGTGGATTAGCCACAATGGCGAGGAGTTTGCTTTTCGTCGTACTTAAATCCAGCATTTCCAACACCTCTGCAGTATCCTTCATTTGCGGAATCGCCTTTGGAGACACAAAACTGCCAAAATCGATCGTGTCAAAACCAACCTCCAGCAACTGATTAATATATCGGGCTTTTATAGCGGTAGGAATAAACTCATGCAAGCCCTGCATGGCGTCCCTGGGACATTCGATGATTTTCATACATGCGGATTTGTGCACAAAGATCGAGGTTTTCGTAGGAGAAATCCTACATGGTGTTGCGAAGTCACTCTTACACCTTAATGCATGCGACGGGAATACTTTTGAGAAACCAATGATTGAATCATGAAACGTATTCTGGCAGTAGACCACGACGAAATCACGCTCTCCCTAACCAAAAAGTTCCTTGAGAATTACGGTTATACCGTTGAGGTCACAAACAGTTCAAAAGACGCGCTCGACAAGTTAGCCATATCCCACTACGACCTGATCTTGTCGGAAACCGACATGCCGGGTTTAAGTGGTTTCGATATGCTGAAAGTCATGCAAAAGTGCCATATCACTATGCCCCTGGCATTCCTGAGTTCTAAAGATGATCGTACAACACTCGAGGAATCAAAACATAGTGGAGCCGTACAGTTGATTAGCAAAAGGAAGGATTTCATAAATCTACCACACATTGTTGACAACATCCTGTATAAGTACTATCGCGTTGTGGCTTAATTAGGCAAATTGAAACCCTGAGTTAAAAGTCTCGTAATCAGGCTTGGTAACCGTGCTGGAGATTGTGGCGAGTAAACACTGATAAACTGTTGCAATGCCTAAAATGACGATTAAAAATTTTGATCACCTCCCTTTGGATGAGAAAACAAACTACCTCTGGGACAAAGGAGTATGCCTGAGCCAACGAGTGATTGATGCCGGTGATATCATCTGTATATTTCATGTGGATGACTTCTATGTAGAAGCGACCTATTCGCGAAACAATAATCGTGTGGATCGAATAGTTCCCATTCCGGAGATTAAGAAGTTTGAGGTCTATGTTGATACCCTCATTCTTCAGCTACTTCACCAAAGTTAGTCCACTCGAGCGCACCCCATTGTTTGAGATCCCACACCTGCATATAGCGGGTGTTTTGCTTTTCACCCCATCGCTTTCGCTGCTGAAAGCTTAAATGTTTGCCCAAAACGATAATGGTTGTCCAGGGAATCTCCTCCGAATCCGGATGGTCGTCCTTTCCCGGAAAAAAGAAACTCACCTGAGAAGATATTTCCAGAAGCTCTTCCGGTAGCCCAACTTGCAAGTGCATACCATCGATTTTCAACATCTTTCCTTTCAAGTCCAGCATTAATTCCCGGGCATCATTTACATTGTAGTACAGATGGTGCCAGCAAGCATCTACCACATTGGAATCCACTTCCGACCAGATGTCATTTCGAATCAATACGGGAGTAGAACCACCCAGTAAGGAGATGCACAATTCTTTGGTCTGGGAGTGTACGATAATCCTATCGTTGTGTGATTTTATCAAGGATTCAATCTGAAAACTGCACATTATAGCAACCATTGCAAGCCCCATCAAAACCCATCCTCGCACAGCGGTTCTTAGCCAAATCGTTATTAGCACAACTACACTAAGCAATACAATAGCCTCCCGCATTGGTAAATGGGATAAAGGCAATGCGGCATTAGGCAAAGAGGCAATAAAGTCGATGACATACAGCAGTCCGGCACAGAGCTTTTCAGTGCACCACGCCAGGATGCCTCCCAAAAACGGTACATCAGAAGCCAATGCCAGGGCCAGACCTGAATAAAGTAAGAGGGTGCTTAAAGGAATGATTACCAGGTTTCCCACAATCCCATACACCGGAAAAAACCCGAAATAGTGAAGGCTTATGGGCAGGGTAAACAATTGGGCAGCGAGGGAAACTCCGGTCAGTTGCCAGGCCCACCTCAGCGGCCGTATTTTCGGTTTCCATAGTTGTTCAAACCAGGGGTACAGGATCAGGATTCCACATACGGCCAGGTACGACAGTTGGAAGCCAAGCGATAATGGAGCCCGCATATCAAAGATGAGCAGCGTGATGGCTGAGGCAGCCAGACTATTGAGCGAATTCATCCTGCGTTTCAGAACATTTCCGCTTTCAATGAAAGTGAGCATTATGGTGGCTCGCAACACGGATGGAGAGAATGAAGTTATTCCGGCATAAAGCCAAATGGCAAGCAAGATGAGGATCAATCGCAGCCATCGTGCGCGGTGACGAGGAAGAATCCAACCGAGAATACCAACTACAACACCATATACCAGCCCGACATGTAGCCCCGATACCGCGAGAATGTGCATAGCCCCGGCGCGTGAAAACTGTGTGCGGTCGTGGTCTTGCAGGTCATCTTTTTGACCCAGGACCAATGCTTCGAGAATTCCTATTTGGCGTATGCCTGAAATGGCTGAACGAAGATTTTCCATCAATGCTGAACGAATGGTATGCACGGGTTGTACGTGTGCTGTGGAATCTACCCAGATGATGACGGAATCTCGGTGAAACAGGCTCGAGTAAATACCGAATTGTGCTGAATAAGCTCTAAAATCGAAAGCCCCTCGTTCCGCAGGAGGAGTCAAAGGAACAGTTGCGGCATCAATCCAAATGCGCTGTCCATTGCTAAGCGGTGGCGCCTGCACAGGCAAGTAACACCATACAGATTCACATTGGCCTTCCTGGTTTCGCGCTGTTGCTTCATAGCGTGTCCACCGCTCACTCGCCCGGCCATCTGAGCCAATCTCAACCTGAAAGGGACCGGATTGAGGTAAAGCTGTTTGCCGTCGCAGACTGTTGCCCGCAAATAATCCAAGACATGCGCTTGCCACGAGTAAAACCACTCCGGTGAGGTGCCGCTGGCTGTAGTTCCAGTTGCTTTTTATACTTGCAAACAGGAATAGGACTACCGCCAGGCACAAGGCCAAATGGTAAATCGATGAATTGAGGCTATAGCCCAAATAGTACCCAATGAAAAGGGGAATGGCCAGACGAAAAAGGGGAGCATTGAACCACATGAATGATGGATATGCCCACAATCTAGCAGGTAGTTGTGCAATGAGAGGAATATTCTCAGCACTACTTTATAGTCGTGCCAATTCAGTGTATGAACTGATCTTTTTCGAGTTGCTCGAATCTTTTTTTACCGCGGAAAAAGAAATCCACCAGTATGCTCCTACCGTACATGCCCTTGAGGTTGGGGGAGTGGAGGTGTGCCTTAATCTCCTTGCGTTTGGCCAGCATTTTTCCAAGCGAGCCGTAGAAGGAGAAGTGTGCCTTTATCACTGACCAGGTGTACTTCACATTACCTTCGGTAAGAAAACGCATCCCGGCAATACCATCAAGCACTAATCGTTTCAACAGCTTTGAAGCCAGTGATGATTCGAAGTGGTTTTTCGTGAGCAGATAAAGGTTGTTTCGAAAATTGAGGTATGTTTTGAATGGATTGATTTGATGAAGCGTTCCACCTCCAACATGATACACCTGAGCATCGGGACAGTAACCAATACTGTATCCACGGTTTTTAAGGCGCCAGCACAAATCTATCTCTTCCATGTGGGCGAAGAAATCAGTATCCAGACCACCAATTTCGCGCCATTTGTCAGCTTCAATAAAAAGGGCCGCCCCTGAAGCCCAGAAGACTTCACGGCTGCTGTCGTACTGACCAAGATCTTCTTCAAATTGGTAGAATATTCTTCCGGCGCAGAATGCAAAGCCGTCCTTATCCATATAGCCACCCGCTGCTCCGGCGTACTCGAATCGCTCTTTTTGGTTGAAATCCATGATTTTGGGCTGACAAGCAACAAATGCATGTTGCTTCATGGTAGAAATTACCGGTTGAATCCAGTTTGGGGTGACTTCAACATCGGAATTCAGCAATACGAAGTAGTCGGCTTCGATGTACTTGAGCCCGGCATTGTATCCTTGAGCGAATCCCAGGTTCTTGCCATTTTCGTGGATAAGTACCGAAGGCTGTGAAGCTCGAACCCATGCCAGGGAATCATCATCAGAGCCATTGTCGATAATCCAGACTTCTGCGTCCGGACTATTTTCGACAACCGAGGGAAGGAATTGTTGTAAGTATTTTAGGCCATTCCAGTTCAGAATAGCCACAGCAATGCGGTCCAAATTGACTTATTTATCTCGGGTTGTAAAATAAGTCTTCTAATTCCTGACCATCAAATGATTTGTTTTGATTTTGGTTCAAGTTATCCATAGGGTTGTAGATAGGTCCACGTCCGCCACGCATCACTTGCTGCCAGCTATAATTTTGAGGCTCGGTATTTAAATCAGAATGCAGTAGGGTGAAATCTTCCGTAAGCCCTGTGGGATCATAGAACAGGAATCGCTTGTCGTTGGTATTGGCAATGTGATAGTAGTGCCATATTTCGTAGGGCCACACACCCTCAGGATGGTAGCGAAGGATTCGCGTGTTGGGTGGACCGTACTGCAAATAAACGCGTCCCCGGTCCGATTCCCATCCTTCCTTAAGGCGTGTTCCAAATTCTGCGTCGGCTTTAAGCACTTCTACGTAGTAATCATTCCACGCTTTTTCCGGATCATCCGGGTTTCGGATGTACCAAAACCGGAAAAAGAACTGTTGCTGAACGGTGAGGTCTCCGGGCAGCACGGTGCTGTGCATTGTTTTTCGTTCCAGCGAACCGGCAATGGGCTGGAGACTTTCAATGTGAGGCATAATGGAATCTCGCGTTTCAAAACGGGCCACAAACGTTTGAGAAACATCGATTGCTTCTCCGGCCAACACCGCGCGAGCGTCAATTTTATTGCGTTTAATTCCGAGGCGCTGCGAGGCAATTGTATTGTTGCTGCGATCTCTCACTTCAACTACCACGTCATAGCTTCCGGTGGGAACTTCACTCAGATTGAAGGTCTGTAAAATGGGGACAACAGGAGCACTTAGTGAACGTTTGATGACTTGTTGGTTCCCGGTAATGCGTCCTTTTGCATCTTCAATATAGGCCACAAGGGCAAATAGGGAATCCATTCCGAAATATTCATCTGTTCCATAGATTTCGGCATAGAACACCAAGTCATTGAATTCTCCGGGAAAGAATTGGTCAACAAAAGGCATCAGATCGTATCCCGACTTGGTAAGTTCAGTAATGGTATCCGATTTGGCGTATGCCTGAACGAGCATAATATCACTCACAAAACACTCACTCGCCGGAGTGTGGATAAAAACAGGTTGTGAGAAGGCGAGAGGCAAGGATTCCTTGGAGTTCAAATCGAGAATTTCCAGCTCAATAATATAAGCGCCTTTCGGCAAAAGGAAACGTTGAACGTCCAGGAAATCAGCCGTCATCGAGGATGGAATTTCGGGTCCGGCGAGATCCAACTTTCTGAAATCAGCGATGGTTTCTCCTTGTTTGACAATTATAGTAAGCTGTACTTTGGCTTGATGTGTACTATCCGAAAGGGCGTGATACCGAAGGGAGTGTCCTTTAAAATCGAGATGCGTTTCCACATAAGGACCGTCGCCGGGGATATTGAATAGCTTGTAGTCAAACCATGCTTCCAGATTCTGTGCGGATAATCCGAAGGCAAAGGCAGCGAAGAAAAGGCAAGTCAGTAGTAGATATTTCATAATTGTCGAGCTGTGAATTGTAAAGTTAGCAAATCACCGCGTGGTGAAAGCTTCAAAAATTATTCAATCTTTTTGGTTCAAAGCTTGCTGATCTGAAAAAGGTATGTAATTTTGCAGCCCGTTGGAGAGATGGCAGAGTGGTCGAATGCGGTGGTCTTGAAAACCATTGTACCGCAAGGTACCGGGGGTTCGAATCCCTCTCTCTCCGCAAAGAAAAAGTCCCGCATTGTGCAGGACTTTTTTTATGGGCTATTTTTTCTTGAATGCGTTGATGGCATTGACGGTGAAGTCGGACAAAACAAGCTTTCCGCTCATGGCTGCCCGCTGGGAGAGCAGTTCATCCCAGTCTTCAGTCCCTTCCCAAAAGATCTTTTTAAGCATCGACATGGCTTCCGGGTTGCTCTTGTTGAGTTGCTGAGCCAGTTTGTCGACAGCAGCATCCATTTCTTCCACCGACTCGAACACCTCGGTGTACAGGCCTTTCTGTTGTGCCCATTCAGCACTTCGCCACTCCGTGGCATTAATAGCCAGCTCAGACATCGCCGAGGTGCCTATTTTACGTGCCACTGCCGGACCAACAACGAACGGTCCTATTCCTACTGCCAATTCGCTTAATTTGACGGCAGCATGTTTTGTAGCCATACAGTAGTCTACTGCGCTGGCCATTCCAACTCCGCCGCCAACAGCTTTCCCTTGCACCCGCCCAATGATCAGTTTCGGGCATTTGCGGGCAGCATTGATGACTCGTGCAAAACCAGAAAAGAACTCCTTTCCAGTTTCAAAGTCGGCTATTGAGATGAGTTCGTCAAAGCTTGCTCCTGCACAAAAGGCGCGATCTCCGGCTGATTTAAGGATGATGACATTGACATCGTCCTGAATTCCCAGTTGCTGGATGGTGTTGGCCAATGTATTGAGCACCTTTCCCGGCAGGGAGTTACTCAGCGGATGTTCAAATGTAATGGTAGCGATTCCGTCGAGAACCTGTTGATCTACCGAACCTTGGTTTACTGCGTCTTGATTCATGTGTGATACAAAAAGTCCCGCCGTGGGCGGGACTGTTGGTACTGATTATCTTTCGTTGAGCGGTCGGTAGTCTCGGACTGTTGCTCCCACATATACCTGACGTGGTCGCCCGATAGGCTCATTGTTTTCGATCATTTCTTTCCACTGTGCAATCCATCCCGGTAATCGCCCGATAGCAAACATAACGGTAAACATGTCGGTAGGAATTCCCAGTGCGCGGTAGATGATTCCTGAGTAGAAGTCTACGTTTGGATACAATCCGCGTTCTACGAAGTACTCATCTTTCAATGCTACTTCCTCCAATTTCTTGGCAATTTCAAGAACAGGATCATTCACACCCAGCTTGCTCAACACGTCATCTGCGGCTTTCTTAATAATACGAGCACGCGGATCGAAGTTTTTGTAAACGCGGTGTCCAAATCCCATCAAGCGGAAGGAGTCTTGCTTGTCTTTTGCTTTATCCACCCACTTCTGCAAATCGCCACCGTCATTTTTAATCTTTTCAAGCATTTCAATAACCGCCTGGTTGGCTCCACCGTGGAGCGGTCCCCATAATGCCGCAATACCAGCTGAAATAGCAGAGTACAGGTTGGCTTGCGATGAACCTACGATACGCACCGTAGAGGCTGAGCAGTTCTGCTCGTGGTCGGCATGAAGGATGAGCAATTTATCGAGTGCATCATCAATAACCGGATCCACCTCGTAGTTGGTGGTTGGCAGACCGAACATCTGATTGAGGAAATTGGCGGTGTAGCTCAGATCATTTTTTGGATACATGATCGGATGCCCCATGGTGAATTTGTATGCCTGAGCGGCCAAAGTTGGCAACTTGGCGATAATTCTATGCATGGTAAGCTCAATATCCTTGAATGGACGATTCGGGTTTTGAGATTCAGGGTAGAAGGTAGACAATGATGCGATCATTGCAGAAAGCATACCCATAGGATGTGCTCCATTGGGGTAAGCTGCAAAGAAGCGCTTCATGTCTTCATGTACAAGTGTGTGCTGGGCGATACTTCCACGGAAGTAGTCCAATTCCTGAATGTTGGGCAGATCACCGTAAATGAGCAAGTATGCAACCTCAAGGAAGCTGGCTTTCTCTGCCAACTGCTCAATGGGATACCCGCGGTAACGGAGAATTCCTTTCTCACCATCCAGAAATGTAATTGCACTCTCGGTACTACCCGTGTTCTTAAACCCGGGGTCAAGAGTTATATATCCCGTTGTTGATCGCAGTTTGGAAATATCAATCGCTTTCTCGTTCTCTGATCCTGTGATTACAGGCAACTCATATTCTTTTCCATCCAGAATAATCCGGGCTATTTCACTCATTTTTGTGGGGATGTTTTGGGGTGTTAAAAAGCGTGCGCAATATAGTAAGAAATTGAGTTCTATTGAATTTGTTCACGATGATATTAGACACGATTTTTCGACTCGATCCTGATTTACGTCAGGTACATGGATTTGGTTGCAGAACATAAAAAAAACCACGCTGTTAACGTGGTTTTTTCATGATGGGAAATAGGATTTACTCTGAAAATTCGGGCTTGAAGGCCTCTTGGTAGGCCTGCCATTCTTCACGAGTTTTAACATTTTTGTACTCATTTGAGTAGAAGAACTTAAGATAAAGCTCCAGTTGTTGCGCCGATTTAAAGCCGGTAATGGGTGCGATAAGGTTGAGGTCTTCGTCCAGGAAAATAATGGTAGGGTATGCCCCAACTCCAAGATGACGACTCAGTTCATGAACACCATTACGACCTGTTTTTCCCGGTACATAATTTGGGTTGGAGAACGTTTGTCCTTTGAATTGAATAGCCGCGGGGTGCTCTGCATCAAATTTTACGGCGTAATAGTTTTCGTTGACATACTTCACCACATCCGGGTTGTGGAAGGTGCGTGCATCAAGCATTTTACAGGGACCACACCATTTGGTGTAAACGTCCATCATGATTTTCTTAGGGTTCTTCTTTTGGGCTTCCTGAGCTTCTTCAATGGTCATCCAGTTGATGGAAGCTTCCTGAGCTTTAGCGAAGACAGGGAGGAGAGCGATAAACAGTAACAGCGTTCTGAGCATGAGATTAAAATTTTGAATGATGCCTCGTGACCACAAAATCCGGGTTCGTTTAAAGCACGTTTCGTTGTGGGTTTGAGGTTAAATACCCGTTTGCAAGGATTTAGTTACAATAATCCTTCCAAACGGGTATTCAAAGGTGCAAAATATTATCGGCGCCTGAAAATCAGGTCAGCCAAGCAATGTTAATAGAACTTCTATCCAATACCATGGGTTAGTTTGTTCAATGGTTTACTGATAATTAGGAGTAGTAAACCAATTCCAACTGTAATTAGTCCCATAGTGGTGTATACATCTAAATAAGTACTCAGTGATTCACTTGCCGAAACGGCCTCTGCAATTTCTTCTCCACCACCTTCTTCAGATCCCGTCATTTTTGCAAGAATAGCAGCAACGTAATTCGCACCAGCAAAGCTGAGGAACCAACCACCCATTGCTGTACCTGTCATATGTTTCGGGGCTAGTTTTGTAACCATAGACAATCCAATTGGACTTAGGAATAATTCACCCGTAGTGTGCAACATGTACAATAATACAAGTGTAATTAAGGGCATCGCGAATGTATCGCTAACAAATCCCATTGAATGTAGTGTATAGACGACCAAGTATCCAAGGCCTAACTGAATGATTCCCAATCCAAATTTGGCCGGAATACTAGGATTCTTTCCAATTTTGGTGAGCTTGATCCACATCACAGAAAAAATCGAACCAAACAGCAATATAAATGCAGGGTTAAAGAACTGAGTCGTCGCAGCGCCCATTTCCCAGTTTCCAATCATCCTATCGACATTTCGATCAGCAAACAAAGTCAAAGAAGTGCCTGCTTGTTCAAAACAAGCCCAAAACACAATGTTGAAGACAAACATTGTGATCATCATTATCATTCGGTCTCGAGCAACCTTACCTTCCTTTACGGCCTCCGCCAGGAGAGAATAGACGACATAGATTGCAGTACCTCCCAGCAGATAGCCCACAACTTCATTATAGACAATCAGGAGATACAAAACTGGAATAACAGCCAATGAAAGGAGTATCACCAAATGAAATTTCGAGAATGTGAATCCACTTCCCTTCTTTCCGCCGAAGGCTGGCGAGTGAAGCTTTTCTGGATCAGGCGGCAATGCCGCATGCTCGTAGCTCTTTCTTCCAAGGAAAAAAGTCAAAGTCCCGAGTATCATACCTACGCCGGCAAGCGCAAAACCATATTGCGCACCGAAAATATTGCCGATCTCTGCACACACTGTTGTGGGGAGCAAGGCTCCAATGTTGATTCCAATGTAGAAAATAGTAAAACCCGAATCTCTCCGAGGGTCGCCATCATTGTACAGTTTACCCACGATTGTGGAAATGTTTGCTTTGAAGTATCCGTTACCTA
>JAGQVX010000129.1 GCA_020437755.1 Flavobacteriales bacterium | reverse complement strand
GGAAAACTAAAGATGGAAGAACCAACAAGATAAGAGGTAATTGTGATGGTAAATAACCAAACACCCCCGTACAGACGCGATTTATCGCGTCTCTCTCTATATATGCGAATAAAGAATCATCGGCACGGGCGCGATTTATCGCGCCCCTCTCTGCGCGCGAATAAAGATATATCGGCCCGAGCGCGATTTATCGCGCCCCTCTCTCCGCACGAATAAAGATATATCGCGCCCCCCTCGTACAGACGCGATTCATCGCGTCTCAATCTCCATGCAACTACATCCCCTTAATAAATTCTACCTCAACCACACATTAAATCACTACATCTACAAAGTGGATGGGCTCAGAATTGACTCGAATTTTCAGACGAACTAACTTTGCGTTATTGGGGCCTGAGGGTGCAGGCCCCGAGGGGTCGATGAAAGCTTGTGTAATTGGCAGGAAAACAGGCCCCTTCCAACCAATTCAATCCCGCAAATTCATACTTCAAGACTCTCACATGACATGTCATTCCCTACATCCGATCTGGCATCTCAATACCCAGTAAACCCATGCCCGACTGCAGTATGTCGCCCATGCGAGCTGATAGTGCAACACGGAAGGCACGTCGGTGTTCGTCCGGTTCTTTGAGGATAGGATTGGATTGATAGAACGATGCATACTCGCGTACCAAATCGTAGCAATATGAGGCAACTACCGACGGGTCATAGCTTTTGGCGGCTTCTTCGATGATTACAGGGAAATCATGCAGCTTCATCAAAAGAGCTCGTTCTGTGTCACTTAATTCCAGGTTGGTCGAAACTTCGCCGGGAACCGACTGGTCGTACTTGTTGATCAAGGCTCGGGTACGAACATAGTTGTATTGGATGTACGGACCGGTATTTCCGTTGAAATCAACTGATTCTTCCGGGTCAAACATCATATTGCGCTTCGGATCTACGCGCAGCAGGAAGTACTTCAGGGCTCCCAGTCCAATTTTGTGGAAAAGCTCTTGCTTTTCATTTGGATTCATTCCCTCCAACTTGCCCAATTCCGTGGTGATTTTCTGAGCCGTCTCAGCCATTTGCTGCATGAGGTCATCGGCATCGACCACAGTCCCTTCGCGCGATTTCATTTTGCCGGATGGCAATTCTACCATTCCATAACTCAAATGGTAATTATTGCGGGCTTGCTTGAATCCCAGCTTTTCCAAAATGAGAAACAACACGGCAAAGTGATACTCCTGCTCGTTACCCACTGTATAAATCTGGTAAGAAAGGTCTGGAAAATCCTGAAAACGAAGAATGGCCGTACCAATGTCTTGAGTCATATAAACGGCCGTGCCATCGGAACGCAGGAGTAGTTTCTCATCCATGCCATCCTGAGTTAGATCGCACCAAATGCTGCCGTCATCCTTGCGAAAGAAAACACCATTTTCCAATCCTCGCTCAACTTCTTCTTTGCCCTTTATGTAGGTGTTGCTTTCGTAATACAATTTGTCGAATGACACTCCCATGGTCTTATAAGTGGCCTCAAAACCGCTATAGACCCAACCGTTCATGGTTTCCCAGAGCTTATAGACTTCCGGGTCTTTCTGTTCCCATTTGCGGAGCATTTCTTGAGCTTCGAGTAGGATAGGAGCCTCCTTTCCAGCCTCTTCAATCGCTTTGTTCAAAGCCTGAATCTGAGCCTTCTCTTTATCGGAAAGCTCCGTTTCCTTGCCTTTCTTGACAAGCTCTTTGTGGGCAGTAACGGCATTCGAAATACCGCTCATTTCCTTTAGTTGCTGAATTTTTGTCGTGGCGAGCACTGCAATTTCAGACTTGTAATGTTTGTCGAACTCTACATAGTATTTACCCACAAGGTGGTCTCCCTTCAAACCGCTGGACTCTGGCGTTTCGCCATTGCCGTAGCGCTGCCAGGCTAGCATGCTCTTGCAAATATGGATGCCGCGATCATTGATGATCTGAACTTTTTCAACCTGGTGTCCGGCCGCTTCAAGTATACGGGCTACTGAATATCCCAGAAAGTTATTTCGCAAGTGACCGAGATGCAAAGGCTTATTAGTGTTGGGAGATGAGTACTCCACCATCACACGTCCGCGCGATCCTCGATTTTGAAATCCATAGTTGTTGTTTCCCAGAATGTAGTTGAAGTATTGCAACCAGTAGGCGGGTGCAATGTTAAGGTTCAAGAATCCTTTCACTACATTGTATCCGGTCACCAAATTGCAGTGTTCAACGAGGTAATCGCCAATCATTGCTCCGGTATCCTGAGGAGACTTCCCCGCAAAGCGTACCCAGGGAAACACTACAATGGTAAGCTCTCCTTCAAAGTCTTTGGATGTTTTTTGTAAGGCAACTCCTGAGGGTTCAATCGTTTGAGAAAACAAGTGAGCAACCGCTTCAACGGTGTGCTGGGTTAACAGTTCTTCAATTCGCTTCATGGGGCATCGGTAAGAAAATTTCAGCAATCATACATCGAACACTTCCCCCTCCATGTGTTTCAATGGTGGGGATATCAACCTGAACAATTTTGCCCTTTGACTCAAGCAGTGCGCGCTGTTCGGGGCTAAAAGCCCGGAAAGCACTGCCCGACATGGCAAAGACTGCAGACCCATCGGCCGATTGCAATTCGATGATGTTGCCGGCAAAATTATCCATTTGTTCCGGCTTGAGAAGAAGGAGTTCTTTTCCGGTTGATTTCAGTTGGTCGAGAACATGAATACGCTCCGACTCATTGGGGATGGCATCGGCACAGACGATTGCGATCGAAGTACCTATGCTCATTATCACGTTGGTATGGTATACGGGTAGCGATTCTCCATGTACGAAATGGAAGGCTTCGAAAAGCACAGGCTCGTAGCCGAATGCTTCACAAAAATGCAGAACGGCATGTTCATCTGTACGTTCACTCAAGCAAGCGAAGCAAAGGTGATTCACATGGTCTAATACCATACTTCCTGTTCCTTCAAGGAACGCATCGTGCTCTTCGAATTCGGTGAAATCAACCACTTCTTCCAGCGTAAATCCGTATCCGTCGCTGAGCAGCGACAAGATATCGTCTCTGCGCTCTGTCCGACGGTTGGCCGCATACATAGGATAAAGTGCTGCCCGTCCATCAGGATGGAAACTCACCCAGTTATTGGGAAACAAGGCATCCGGAGTAATGGGATTGTCTGTGTCTTCCACAACAATTACATGGATACCCGCATCGAGCAATGCTTCAACCACCAGGTCAAATTCTTCACGTGCGGCGGCAATGGTCTGCTCCGGATCCGAAGTAGTTTGCTGGAAGTGGTTGTTCACGGCCGTTTCCGGATTTGCAATGAAATGCGCCGGACGAACCATCAGTATATGAGATGTGGTTTGGGAATACTCCAAAACAAAGGCGGGATTTAATGCAAACGGTTCAAAACAGTGTAAAAGGCATCTTCAATGATCGGATAAACCGCCCGAGCCATTTGGTTGTGCGAGTCGAGTAACGGGTTTACCTCAACAACTTCGAACGCACATACTTTAGGATCAGTCAACAGCGTATGGATAAGCGATTGCGCCTCCTCGACATACAAGCCATGGGGAACCGGAGTTCCCGTTCCAACCGAAATTGAAGTATCCAACGAATCCACATCGAACGATACATAGATCATGTCGCAAGCCGCGAGTTTATCAAGTGCTTTTTGGGCAACGCCTTCAAAGCCCATTTGCCGGAACTCATCAACGGTAATGTTTGGAATACCATATTTTTCACAAAGCGCGTCTTCTTCTTCTTCCGTGTCGCGCACCCCGATGAATACCAGGTCTTCAGGCTTGATTTTCGGACAAATGCCACCAATATTCTTCAGGTGAGCCCATCCTTCTTTCGCTTGTTCCGTGATGGTCAGTGAAAGATCGGCGTTCTCCATATTATCCATTCCAAGCGCAGTTGCCAGTGGCATACCATGCACGTTTCCCGATGGGGAAGTGAATGGCGAGTGTAAATCAGCATGGGCGTCAATCCAAATGACACCAAGTCGCTTGTCAGGATTAGCTATTTTAATCCCGGCAATGGTACCACCGGCCATACTGTGATCTCCTGCAATGATGAAGGGAAAATGGTTGCCGCCCATAACATCGCCCAGTGCAGCGCACAAACGATCGTATGTGCGTGAGATGCCCTGAACATAACGCGCTCCGGGTGTTGTGGAAGGTGAAAGCAACAAGTTATTCTCGGTTTCTACCTTAACCTGATGCGGATGCTTAAAGATCGATCGCTCGCTAGATAACGATGCGATTTGAAGACTTTCAAAGCCAAGCGACGCCCCTCGCGTGCCGGCTCCCAGTTCGGAATTTACCTCTAAAATCGTGATCAATTGTCCTACAAATTTGCGCTTCAAATGTACGTCATTTGCCCCGCAGATCAGTTGAAAGTTTTAAACGTATCACCAAACTGTTGATCAAAAAGAGTGAGAACAAGTCGCAAAAGCATAAAGTGTTTCCGGTAGAGTTAACATGACCGATGGGGAAAACTTTAACCTTGGAGAATGACTTTTTGAAGTGAATTGTTCCACCTTTGAAGACAGAACAGTTACCTGATACTAGAACAAGGCACATGGCTATCAATACAACCAATATTTGTTTGGCATTCGTCATTCTTCTCCTCGTCGGTTGCACCGGGAACAAGGAGGAGAGTACTTTTACGGAGGGCGTTATTATCTATGACGTTACTTTCCCCTTTCAAAAAGATGATATTCTGGTCAATCTCTATCCCAATGAGATGACGATGGACTTCAAAGACGGTCAGGCCCATATGAGCTTGCAATCGTTGGGAGGAATTGTAGCCACGGAGTTTATCGTAAACAACAACACCAAGGAGTTTTGTCAGTTGCTACGTGCCTTCAAGGATCGATATAAAATGGTGTTGAATGAAACCGGAGTAAACGACATGGTGGGTAGTATGCCACGCATGACCATTACCCCCACCAATGAAACCGATTCTGTTGCAGGCTACTTGTGTAAAAAGTCGATCGCTATTTTCAACAACGACTCCGTTCCTCCAATTGAATTATGGCACACCGATCAAATCGATATTCCCAATCCAAACTGGTGCAATCAGTTTTACGATTGCAACGAAGTATTGCTCGGATATGAAGTGGAACAATACGGAATGCGCATGCGCTTGCGTGCGCGAAACGTAATGCCCAAGGAAGTCCCGGCAACACGATTCGATTACCCCGACGGATATGAATCGAAAGATTACCTCGGTATGCGTGCGCACATGGAAAACCTTCTTGGACAAATCCTCAAAAAAGAAGACCCGGACTCCACAGCCACACCAATCGACCTCGGAAACGGCACCATCAGCGCCGGACATTAACGGGATAAGGGAACAAGGCAGTACCTTTACTCCATCGCCCCCCGTACAGACGCGATTCATCGCGTCTCACTCCCCCCAATAATCCAACACCATTCCCCCTAAAAATCAGTCACATTTCCCTTCCTTACCCTGAGGAGTAACCGTGATGACGTATTCGAAATCATCGCTGGTGATTTGTTCGGAGCTTAGGGTTTCGCTGTAGAAGTACAGTCCGTTTAATTTTCCCTGGTGAGTTTTGCCTCCATCAATACATGCGCTTTCCTGTTCGAATGCTTCGACCCGCTTTCCCTGAAAGAAAAATTCCACGTCTAGCGAATACACGATGGCAGAGTCATTGGTGTTGATGAGCTTGAGTAGGATAACCGATTTCTTCTGGCCGTCAACTTTGGCGGTTCCCCATTTGGCGTATGCCTCCAAACCTTCCTGAGAAGAAATGCGCTCGAATTTTTTCTGCGCCAACCCTGTCGACGCAATGAGCAAAATGAGACTAACGGTTGCTATAAAGCTTTTCATATTCCTTCAATTTTTTCATGGAATCGTAATCAACAATCGGTCCCATTCTATCGGTCTGCACGAAGCGCTCATTGATGAAATAAAAGTCCAAATTATTCTCAGAGGTGATGGCATAAACCAACTGCTCTCCGTGGCCGCTGTACTGCGTTTTTACCGAGTCCCACTCCATGGGGAAGCGCACAAAAGTGGCTTTGATCTGTCCGTCGTAAGTGGCTCGATTACCCTCAAAATGATCTTCAAAGTCCACAATAAAATCACCGGTTAGATAAACAGCGTAGGCAATGCTCGTATCGAGTTGAACTCCCGGACTGATGTACTCAATTTCAATATTGCGCGCATAGTTCACAAGGCCTTTCTTTCGCCAGTCAGCCAACGTTTCGATTTGGTAGATTTTCTCGTCCTCCGTGTGAAAAATGCCCGGATGAGCCCGCTCAACATGAGTAACATAGTCGCCCGAATTCATGGCATCAAAATATACCTGGAGGTCTTTATCAACGGCCTCATAAATTTCCTGGGGTGCTGATGGCAATTGCGTTTCAACGGCCGTGTCGGAACCATCATTGGAAGCTACAATACTGGTAGGCTTTTCATCGCCACATCCATTGCAGGAAAACAACAAAATAGCGGGTAGGAGATAGGTGAGTTTCTTTAACATAGCATTGATTTCTGCCACAAATATAAGTCAGATTCTATACGTCCAATTGACCATTTGCCGAATGGCCTACGCTCAACGTGTAAGACAAGACTGATATTGCCAACGGGCGTAACCATTTTCGACCGGATGCAGTATAAGAAGGTGCAGGTAAAAACGACTTATCGAAATATACTACTATAGTTTAGCTTGGTTTTAGGAAAACGTGGCATAGGGACACTTACAACCGCCACGTTTTTCTTTTTCCATTTTTTCGTTGAACCTTTTTCAAAGTGAGGTGTACGGGGTGTTGAAAATCATCCATTATGCCGTATTCTTCAACACTTTCTCTGTCACATTCCGACCGCAAATCGTTGGATCCGCGTGACTTTCAAATTGTTTTTCTCGCCTCTTTTCTCCTCTATGGGATCATTGCACTCGACTGGGCCGTGGAGTGGGATAAGTACGTGGTACTTCTGGTTACGGCGGTTGTCGTTCAGTTGGGCTTTGAGAAGGCATTCGCCAAATCTAAAAGCAGTTGGAAAAGTGCCGTGATTACCGCACTGGGTTTAAGCTTGCTCCTGAAAAGTGGCGAACTGTGGGTGCTCGCCCTGGCGATTACTCTCGCCATTGCCAGCAAATTCCTGCTTCGGATGGATGGCAAGCATGTGTTCAATCCGGGAAATTTTGGAATTGTCGCAGTGCTGCTCCTCACCGGTGAAGCCTGGGTGTCACCCGGACAATGGGGGAGTGGTATTATGCTCTTGCTGTTCTTTGGATCGGCGGCTGCGATGGTGCTGCTGCGTGTGGGACGGATAGATACCTGTCTCACCTTTCTCATCACCTATGGAGTATTGGAATACATACGAACCATTTTGTATTTGGGCTGGACTCACGATGTGTTTTTTCACAAAATGTGCAACGGTAGTTTCCTGCTCTTCACCTTCTTCATGATTACCGATCCGGTGACGACTCCCAATGCGCCCAAAGCACGCATTTTGTGGGCTGTGACTATTGGCGGACTCGCATTTTTCCTGAGCAACTGGATGTACATCAGCACTGCCCCAATTTGGGCGCTGATCATTGTTGCTCCTTTAACGGCTGTGCTCGACCGTAAATTCAAGCACCAATTATTTCAATGGAATCGATAAAAATCAAGCATATGTACCGATCAAAATTTTGGGTTTACCTCTTTCTGCTGCTGATTGCCGGAACTTCGGCAGTCCCTGCCTCTGCGTTCTGCGGGTTTTATGTAGCCAAAGCCGACGCCACATTGTTCAACAACAAATCGGAGATTATCCTCGTGCGGAATGGTCAGAATACAACCATTACCATGAGCAACGATTTTAAGGGCGATGTAGACGAATTTGCCATGGTGGTTCCAGTGCCCGTGGTTTTACGAAAAGATCAAATCCGCATTGCGCGGGCCGACTTGTTTGAAAAGCTGGACACTTACTCTTCGCCACGGCTGGTGGAATACTACGACCCGATGCCGTGTATGCCGGAGTATGCGTTGGAGGTATGTGATGCTGTTGCGCTTTCGTCAAGCAGGATGAATCTTTCTTCCATGATGGTATTTGATGCTGCTACCAATTATGGTGTATCCATTGAAGCACAGTATGATGTGGGCGAATACGACATTCTTATTCTCTCGGCTACGGAATCAGATGGATTGAAGCGTTGGTTGTTGAACAATGGATATAAAATCCCTGCCAAAGCTGAGCAGGTGCTGGAACCCTACATCAAGGATCAAATGAAGTTCTTTGTGGTCAAAGTAGATACCCAACTGTTTGCCAGCAGCGGTTATCAGGAACTCAGTCCGATTCAGATTTCTTTTGAAAGCGACCGTTTTATGCTACCCATTCGCTTGGGAATGGCCAATTCTCAGGGAACACAGGATATGATTGTGTACGCCTTTACTCAGGAGGGTCGCATCGAATGTGCTAACTATCGTACGGTCAAGATTCCAACCGACCGCAACATTCCAACGTTTGTGAAGCCCAAGTTCGGACAATTCTATACCGACTTGTTCGAAAAGGCTTACCACCGGGAAGGGGAGAATGCCGTGTTCCTCGAGTATGCCTGGAACATCAGTCCCACGTTTGGCGTGAAGTGCGATCCATGCAATGGTCCGGCTCCAATTGTTCAGGATATGATGAATGCGGGAGTTGATTGGGTAGACGCCCGCAACGGTCAACCCCAGGTGTTTTTCACCCGACTCCATGTGCGGTACAGCAGGGATGAGTTTCCCCAGGATTTGCTGTTTCAGGTAACGCCAAACAAGGAACATTTTCAGGGCCGGTATATAATGACTCATGCTGCACAAGGCGACATGTCGTGCGATGAAGGTCAAGCCTACCTCAGCGACCTGGAAGTCCGTCGCAAGAAAGAAGTTGATGAACTCTACGCGCTCACCGGCTGGAAAAAGGACAACGCCGTAAACTATATCCATGAGTTCTCCAATCAGAAAAAAGGCGAAGTGTTTCCCATTGCAATTCCAGGAAATGGTGGCAAACCGGGTGGTATGCTCATGATACTGGTATTGGGCATGGTGCTGAGCATTGGTTGGTGGTGGGTTAATGACCGGCGGCTGGCAATTTGAGAAATGGAAAATGGAGTGTGGAGAATGAAAAATGAACATGTGACCTTCCGTTTGGTCGCTTAGTTTAGATCATTTTGATGCCTCCATTGAGTGGAAATGGGCTAGATGAATTGGAGATTGGAACGTGGGCTGTGCCCTGCCAATCTCCTTTTTTTTGCCATTGGGAGCGAGGGCAATAGTTTATTCAGGATTAGGCTTCGCCAAATGATGGGGTGGCGGTTTGTTCCCTGTGCCGTATTTCAATATTGATCACTACAGTCGCTTCCTACAGCGTTATGGGTAGAATCCTGACAACCTCCCCAAAGAGCTGCCGTAAGCTGTGGTAGTAAGATTTAGAACATGAATTACAGAGCTATTACACGCAACCTCTTCGCTCTCCTTGCACTGGTCACGATGTTTACGTCGTGTTATGATGAAACCAAAGACCTGGCCCGCTTCTACGACTCGGAAATGACGTATAGTGAGCGACAAGTATACTCGTACTACAATTGGAAGGAGACCAAAAACATTGCCCTTGAAATAAAAACTCCGGAAGACGGATTAATTAAAGTGAGGGCATTAAACGGAGAAATCCTATTTCAGGGCTACCTGGTAAATGGAGTACTCTCCGAACTCACACTCACTGTCCCCGAGGAGATTGATCAAATTCTGATCGAGTACAAAGATCAGATCGAAAATGTGAGCTGTGGAGCAAAAAAGATACGATTTGCCTTTTGATAAAAACCAAACCATCACAAGAAGATCCTGCCCCTGGCGGGATTTTTTTTTGAGTGGGTGAGCGGTTTATAATTCTAGTCAGTCAACTGGGGCACACCACTGCGCCCTAGAAACAACAATCCATCAAAACGATCATTTGCTCTGAAACGTGCCGTGTTTCCGTTGTTCTCCATGCCAAGAAGCTGTCGATTGAGGAAGTCGACGCGGATATTTGAAGACAAATCAACGACATATCGGTCGGCTTCAAATTGATTGAGGTGGTAGGCCAGATAATC
>JAGQVX010000128.1 GCA_020437755.1 Flavobacteriales bacterium | reverse complement strand
ATTTGAATTGGGTTGGGCTCAGTAACGCTACCAGGTCATTGGTGGTTATTACGCCATTCGGCAAATGGTCAGCATGTATCCTAAGTGCCCCTTCCTCCGTCACGGAGAATTGAATTCCATGAAGCGCCTGGAAAACATCATTAGACTCCTTTTTGTCCAATTCACGCGCTGCAACATGGGTAATGGTTTCTGTCATGCCATAAGTTGCCCAGGCACGGACCGGGAAATCGTTTAATTGACTTTCCAGCAAGGGCGAGGTGGCCGCGCCTCCGATGATGAGCTTGCCAATGGATTGAAATCGATTGGGAAACCTCACCATGGATTGCTCGACCTGGTAGGGAGTCATAGCTGCAAAATCAACATGCATCTCCATACCTCGAAGTGCCTCTGCATCCGGACGGGTAAGAATAAGGTTCCAGTCATTGACCAATGCCCTTACTACCATCATCTTGCCGGCAATAAACCGCACCGGTAAGCAGCATAACACATGAGCACCGGGTTGTATTTCAAATGCGCGTGCTGTTGCCCGCGCAGATGCTTCCATCGCCGCACGGGAAAGTTGAAGGGTCTTTGGAACTCCTGTCGATCCTGAGGTCTGAACCGAAAATTCCATCTCCTCGGATAACCAGCTTTGTATAAAACGTGAAACGTCCTGTTGCCATTCACCTTCGTTCTCGAGCAAGTGAAGCAACTCCGGCCAGTTTTGCCGAGGGTATTGACGGTTATTGTACGCTATCCAACCCATTCCAAAATTGTTCAAATCCACATTCCGACTCCGGATGATGCCATAGCTTTTCGCCTTCCAATTGCAATCTGCCCGGACAGTTGTTGGAAAAGAGTTGACCGGTTCCTAGTCCTTGAGGTAAATCATTGTTGTAGCCGGCTGTCCATTGGGCTATGGCGCTGAGCCCCAAATTCGATTCCAGTGCCGAAGTTGCCCACCAGGGAATTCCATAGGTGCCGGCGATTTGTATCCAATCATTTGCTTCAGAAAACCCGCCTATCAGACTGGGTTTCAGAATAATGTGCTGGGGGTTTATGTAGTCAAGCAACTCCCTTTTTTGCGCACAGCTTGTGGTGCCAATGAGCTCTTCATCAAGCGCAATGGGAAGGGGAGTGGATCGACAAAGCTGCGCCATTTTTGCCGGTTGCCCGGCCCGGATGGGCTGCTCGATACTGTGGATGTTGAGTCGGGCCAGGCGATCCAGTTTGTGCAATGCATCGTCACCAAATGCGCCATTGGCATCCACGCGAATTGTTATTTCTTCAGGACTGAATCGCTGTCTGATTCCGGAAAGGAGGGAGAGCTCTTTCTCGAAATCCAAAGCTCCAATTTTAAGCTTGATGGTGTGAAATCCCAGGGCGAGTTTTTGCTCGATTTGCTCATGCATGTATGCGGGATCCCCCATCCAGATGAGTCCATTGATGGTTTGCGATTGCTCGCCTTTTACAAAGGCATTGTCGGCATATTGAAGGCTTGCAGGGTAGTTGAGATCCAGCAGCGCCATTTCCAAACCCGCGCGAACGCTGGGAGTGGAGGAGTAGGCCTCGGGGGGGTGCAACCCGGTTACCATTTGCCGAATGGCACCCAAAACTTCATCACGGGATTCTACACTAAGTCCAAATAATGGCGCAATTTCCCCAAAACCATACTTTCCTTGCCTGTCTGAAAGTCGGATGTACCACACTTCCTTTTCGAGGAGTGTGTCGCGACTGGTTTTCGCAGCTCTTAGAAACGATAACGTGTGAGATTTTACTTCGCAGATCAGGTCATTCATGGTTCCCGGCAAGGCGTTCTAGTGCCCATTCCACCGGTCCTAAATTATGGCGTTTTT
Organism: Flavobacteriales bacterium; assembly: GCA_020437755.1. Lineage (GTDB taxonomy): Bacteria > Bacteroidota > Bacteroidia > Flavobacteriales_D > Sanyastnellaceae > JADFAK01. The sequence continues at coordinate 8,312 of JAGQVX010000128.1, read as the reverse complement.
TCCAGACCACGGCCAGTATCAGGAATGAGACGTATGCGAATGCCGACAAAGCCAAAAGCCAGCGGTAATGAGTAAAATGTTCGTGATTGATAGCCCACAAAACGGAGATCCCCAGCAGTAAGTGCATGAGGTAGGCCGAATGTTTCATGGCTCCCAATTTGGCGAATGCCTGAACGAGCTTCCAATGCCCCCAATGCCGGGCCACGTAGTTCATGACGTTAATAACCACCACCGGAATGCTCACGCCCAACAAAGCGAATGCGGGAAGATTCATGATTTTCAACAAGCGAAAGGGTAGTTGTTCGGCGGCAATGCTCGTAGGAGTGAGTGAAAAAGCATTGTTCCACAACAAATGAAATGCGAATCCGGCAACGATCCCCCCCAATGCCAGGATGTTGTTGAGCCGGGCAACGCGCTTTTCCAGAAAAGCCTTGCGCGCAAAGGTCATTCCTGCAATGTAGAAGGCTACGAATGGAAAAAGGGCATACCTGCCGCTGAATACGAGATATTGCACATATTTCAAGATGCTCAGATGATTATCGGCATAGACCTGCACAATTCCGGGCATAACCCACTCGGGTTGAAGGAATTCCAACAATAATGCACACAAAAAAATGGCCATGGTCAGGAACCGTAAAATCGCCGAGTTCAACAGTGAAAGCCAGGGTGTAAGGATAAAGCACAGCCCCAACATGACCAGGAAATTGACGGGCCACACGGTTGTGATAATCATGCCTAGAACCAGAAATCCGACTCCCTTTCGAACAGAATGTTGTTTTTGCTTGATGCTTCTTCGGTTGCGACCACGCATCATAATGGTGCCGATCATGCCTGAAGCGAATACATATATTGCCGCCCAAATATCGAGTGAAAATTCATATTCTGCCCCTGAGAGCTTGGTGTACTGGTCGGTCAATACCAGTGCATAGCTCGCTAGAAACAGGCCGGGGAGAGATATGGCATTCGCCAAATCCAGACCCACAATTCGAGGTGCTTTCATGGGTGTTGGTTTAGTCAGGTGCGCCAAATATACGGAACGGCCACGAGCCGATTATCACAAATTTAAATGGGCTTGTGTTTCGTTTCGTCCACTTCTTACACAGGATTATGAGAGCAGGGCGACGAGGAAAAACAGAATTGAAAATGCGAAGGTGCCCAGAGCAATTTTCTTTAACTCGGGATCGAACCGGGCCTCTTCATTGTTGCCCAGCACAAACTTGACATGCCGTACGAATAGGATTGCAGGAAGATAAATCAGAAGCATCAATTTGCTATCGATGTGCATGAAAAGCGCTGTCAGACAAGCCCATCCGGCGAAAATCAGCGAAATATGGTACGTCTTGGCATGATCAAGTCCAATTTTCACAACCAAGGTGTTCTTGCCCGAAGCGGCATCGTTGATATGGTCTCGCATGTTGTTGAGGTTGAGCACTGCAGCGCTAAAACATCCCACTGCCGCGGCCGGAAGCAATACAAAATTGTTCCAGGTGCCTGTGATTACAAAGAAGGTACCGGCAACTCCCACAATTCCGAAAAACACAAAGACAAATAAATCACCCAGACCGCTGTACCCATAAGCGCCTTTTCCAACGGTGTATTTAATCGCCGCACCAACCGACAATAATCCAACGCCCAGCATAATCCAGAATGCCGCATTTTGTGCAACTCCCTCAAAAGCCCGGGTCAACAGCAAAATACCCGAAGCCAGGCTGCCCAGCGCAAATAAAATGACGGCATTGCGCATGGCCTTTTTTGATATAGCCCCCGATTGAAGTGCCCGCTCTGGTCCCACGCGTTCTTCATTATCGGTTCCTTTCACATAGTCACCATAATCATTGGCAAGGTTGGAAAGGATTTGCAACAGCAGCGTGGTCAGCACCACAAGCCCCAATAATTCCCAAAAACGTGGGCTTCGTCCCCAGGCCATTGCGCCACCGGTGAGGGATGTGGATAAGGCGAGTGGAAGTGTGCGGAGCCTCATGGCCGAGACCCATTTTTTAATCGGATTCATGCGGGGTCAAAAGTAATGAACTAAGAAAAATGATACCTTTGTTTCACACCTATTCCTAACTGGCTGCATGAATTCTCTCCAAACTGAAAATGCACTGGCTACCGTCCAGGATCGAATCCTTGAGATTGATTATCCTCTGGGAAATGATGCCACAATTGAAGAAACCAAACGGATCTTCGACTGGGCAATCGGACTAATCCCTGACGGAAAGCACTTTTGTATCGTGAAGGCTAACTTCAGTCTCAATGTTGATCCTGAGGTAAGGGAGTGGCTGAGTAGTGAGGAACGGTTGAACTTTATTTTGGCCGATGCCTTTGTGGTGAACAGTATGGCCTTGCGCATTGTGGCCAACTTCTACCTTAAATACAACCGTCCCAAGCATCCCACACGCACGTTCAATTCGTTCGAAGAAGCGAGAAAGTGGATTGCCGGACTCGCCGATAACTTGACTGTGGCTTAAGGAAACTTCGGAAACTTACTGAAGTCGGGATCGCGTTTCTCTAAAAAGGCATTTTTACCTTCCTGCGCCTCTTCCATGAGGTAATACATCAGCGTCGCGTCGCCGGCAAATTCCATTAAACCTCGTTGCCCGTCTAACTCTGCATTCAGTCCTCGCTTAATCATGCGTAGAGCCAATGGACTGCGCTTCAGGATGGTTTTGCACCAGCGTACGGTTTCATCTTCAAGTTCGGATAAAGGTACCACCTTGTTAACCATCCCCATATCGGCGGCTTCCTGAGCTGTGTACTGTTCACAAAGGAACCAAATCTCACGGGCCTTCTTCTGACCTACGTGTCGCGCCAGATACGAACTTCCAAATCCGGCGTCAAAGCTTCCTACCTTCGGACCGGTCTGACCAAAACGCGCGTTTTCTGAAGCGAGCGTGAGGTCGCAAACTACGTGCAGCACGTGGCCCCCACCAATAGCATAGCCATTCACCATGGCGATGACGGGCTTGGGAATAGACCGAATAGCACGGTGTAGATCCAAAACGTTCAGTCGGGGTACACCATCTTCACCTACATAACCGCCAATCCCCTTCACATTCTGGTCGCCTCCTGAACAAAAGGCTTTGTCGCCTTCTCCCGTGAGTACCACAACGCCAATATCACCGCGTTCCCGGCAAATATTCATGGCGTCGATCATTTCAATATTGGTTTCCGGACGGAATGCGTTGTAAACCTGTGGTCGGTTGATGGTGATTTTTGCAATGCCTTCGAAAAATTCGAAACGAATGTCCTCGTAGTCCTTGATGGTCGTCCAGTTTCTCATGTGCGTTGTGTTTTGTCTTTCAGGTTTTTAAAATAGTTCTTCAGCACGCCGTCATTCTCCAGTCGGGGTGTCGCAACTTCCAGAATGCAACAGCGATCCGAACGGTACAAATGCTCCAGCCCACGATCAAGATCGGCGGCATTGTCGGCATAGACATAGTCCAATCCATGCATCTCTGCTAAATGTCGGGCCCGCAAATGGTGCGTTGTTTCAAAGTGTTTTTCCAATACGGGAGTAGATGCCGGTCCGTCTATAATCCGGAATATTCCTCCTCCGCCATTGTTCACCACTACTATCTTCAGCCACCGTGGTATTTGCTTGTTCCACAATGCGTTGGCATCATAGAAAAATGCCACATCTCCGGTGAGCAGAATCGTAGGTGTTTGTCCGGCCAAAGCCGCACCCGAGGCAGTGCTCGTGCATCCATCAATACCGCTTGTTCCGCGGTTTCCGAAATAATTAAATTCGGGACTGGGATCGAACAGTTGGATGTACCTAACAATGGAACTATTGCCCATCTGTACATTGCTGCCCGGCGGAATTCGGCGCAAAACGCGCGATACTACACGTAAATCTGAAAATGGCACCTCGTTGTCAAACTCGAGGTGAAGTTCCCGTAGTTCGTTGTTTCTGAATATCCATCGTTGATGGTAATCGCTGATTTCTCCGTCAAACTGGGCATTAACCTGTTTGAAGAAAGAGGCGGGTTCGGTTCGTATTGCTACCGTTTGGTGTTGGTATGTGTCCATGAACCCCTGGTCTTTATCCACATGCCAATGCTGCAATCCATCGTAGGAGCGAAGCAGGGCTTTAATTTTCTTCGAAATGATCTGATTGCCAAGGGTAATCAAGAGGTCAGGTTTGAAGTGCTCCACATCCGTCTCATCAAATCCCATAATCAGTCGGTCGATACATCCAATGAAGTCCGGACTGTGTAAATTCGAGGTGGTTTCGGTTAGCACGGTTACCGAAGGCTGACGACCAAAGCGTTCGAGTTGCGACTGAAGATCACTGTTGCTTTCGCATAATCCGGCAATAACGAGGATGCGCTTGCAGTTGTTGAGTGCCCCAATAATCTCTTGCAATTCGCCCTTCTCCATGCGCGCACTGGTGCGTGCTCTGCGAATCCATCGGGCGTCGCTTGGAGCTTCTTCTCCGCTGAATTCGGCATACAGATTATCGCGTAGAGGAATATTAAGGTGCACCGGTCCGTCCACTACGCCTTTGCATTGATCCAGTGCTTCGCTGATCAGTCTTCGGTTGTGCCAGGTGATTTGTTTGTCTCCCGGATTCCAACGCAAAGTAGCATTGAACCGCACATGACCGCCAAATATACCTTCTTGCATGATGGTTTGTCCGTCTCCCTGGTTCACCCATTCTTCCGGACGATCGGCCGTGAGTACCACCAGCGGAATACGTTGGTAGTAGGCTTCGGCCACTGCCGGACCGTAGTTGAATGCTGCGGTACCACTGGTGCAAACTACCGCTACCGGATTTCGGGTTTGTTGGGCTATCCCCAATGCAAAGTACCCGGCACTGCGTTCATCCACAATGGAATGACAACGGAAGCGACCATCTCCTTCAAAAGAAAAAGTAAGGGGTGCATTGCGAGATCCGGGGGAAATTACCACATGCTTAACTCCTGCCTGGGCAAGGATTTCCATGAGGTCGCGGACGGTTTTCTTTTCAGACAGCATTGACTTGAATCGGGCGTAAAGTTCTATAAATTTCGTAAAACCTTCAACAAGGTTTCGGACTTCCATTCGGTCTCGTTCCACTCTTGTACGGCGTTGCTTTCGGCGGTTATTCCTCCTCCTAGATACAGCAAGGCCGATGTTCCTTCGATTTTCATGCAGCGCAGGTTAACGAATAAGGCTGCTTCATCTCCTCGTACCGGTCCAAGGTAGCCCGTGTACAATTCTCTTTCGTGCTTTTCTAGTTGAGGTATAGTGGCATTCGCCAAATGGTAGGGTGTGCCGCAAACTGCAGGGGTAGGATGCAAGCGATCAGCCATTTGGCGAATGCCTGAATCACTTTCAAATGCGAAGAGCGTGCACAAATGCTTCACAGAACCCGCATAAACAGTGTCCGGACCCGTAATTTCCAAATGGTCAATCTTCAAATCACGCAGTTGTTGGGTGATGTAATCAATAACAAATCGGTGCTCGGCTTGTTCTTTCTCATTCCAGTTTCGTGAAGCATCCAATGGCATACTGCCCGCCAACGCCATGGTCGTGTATTTCCTCGATTCCTTATGAAGCAAAACCTCCGGTGTGGCGCCCATCCAGGTCCCTGCCGAGGGGTGATAAAGGGCGTAGCAAAATGCGTTGGGATTCTGCAATCGCAACTGTTTCAGCGTGTTAATGAGGTTGAAGGTTGCGCCAAGCGGGAATTTTTCAACGCGGGAAAGCACAATTTTAGAGAGGCTCCCTTGTCGCATCATTTCTACCGCGTTATTGATCATTTCGAGGTATTCCGCGTCCGGTTCACGGTGTTGTTGCGGTATGGTATCAAGTGGGCATGCGCCAAATACTTCAGTGCTCACTTCGAAATCCCCTTTGAATCCTATGATTTCGCTGCCTTCCGAAAATGGACGGGCAATGAATCTGAATTCCGATTCTTCGGAATACACGGCGTCATCGGCCAGACAAACCAACTCAGTGGAGAGGGGGAGGGAATAGAGCACTACCGGCAGGCGTGCTGTAATTTGTTCTACAAAAAGAGACGTTAAATCCATCAGGGCTTGGGAATGATCATGCAGGTGAGACGGCCTGTGCAAATGAGCTTTTCATTTTCATCGGTAATATCGATGTTCCACACGTGGATTTTTCCACCTTTATGAGCTAGGCGTGCTTTGCCCGTTACCATTCCACTTTTAATCCCACGCACATGGTTGCAATTGATTTCAATCCCCACCGAAGCGTAACGCGTATTGTCAATCGCCATGTGTGACCCGAAGCTTCCCAGGGTTTCGGCAAAGGCCGCCGAGGCACCCCCGTGGAGCAAACCATAAGGTTGATGCGTGCGGTGATCCACCGGCATAGTTCCTTCTACATATCCTTCTTCCAGTCGGGTGATTTCAATTCCCAGGGCCTCTCCAAGCGTGTTTTTGCTCATTTCCGCGGCCACTCGAACGTGTTCTGACATTTCCTGCGGTATTTGGGCCAAAGGTATTTAATATTTTTGCCCCTCAAACGTCGCACTTATGGAAGACAAAATCCGCGTAATGGTTGTGGAAGATGAGGAGTCGCTCATGGATCTTATATGCCTCAATCTGGAACTGGAAGGCTATGAAGTGAGCCGTGCTACCGACGGTGGACAAGCCATTGAGAAGTTTCGCTCCAACCGTTTTGATCTGGCCATTCTGGACGTAATGCTGCCACGGGTAGACGGATTTACCGTGTGTAAGACGGTGCGACTGGAAGGCAACAAAACGCCAATTCTGTTCCTCACCGCCAAAAACACCAGCAAGGATCGTGTGGAAGGCTTGAAGATTGGGGGAGATGACTATTTAACCAAACCATTTGATTTGGAAGAGCTGTTGTTGCGGGTGGAGAAACTCATTCAGCGAAATCCGGAATCGCGCAAGTCGCTGGGAGAACTGACCGAGTATCGATTTGGGGATCGCTGCTACGTCAATTTCCAGGCGTTTAAAATCATCGACAAAAACGGCGTGGAGCATGAAGTGGGTCAGAAGGAGATCAAATTACTGAAACTGCTCATTCACCGAAATGGTGAAGTCGTGAGTCGCGAGGAAATCCTCGAAACCGTTTGGGGTTATGACGTATTCCCATCTACACGAACGATAGACAATTACATCCTTTCTTTTCGCAAGTTCTTTGAACAAAATCCCCGCCAGCCTCAATTCTTTCACTCGGTTCGTGGTGTGGGCTACAAGTTTACCGGAATGAACTAGGAGGCCCTAAGCCATGGTGAGTTGATCAGTTGAGTTTAACTTTATTTGTCCTTACCATTTTCACGGACTGATCCGTAGTGTTTTACTTTTGAAAGCATGATTTCGGAACATTTCCGACAATGTCGGACTGTTCCAACACAACTCTTTACAGGCGTGGTATTGACATTAAACCGATTGTATTTACTGATTTGGCTGGCGGTCGCAAACCAGTCCTACGGTCAGAACGTCACATTCGACCCATCCCTGGACATGTCCAATCAAGACCTGCGGGAAGTATTGGAGCTTTTTGAGAACTATGTCTCAACTAAGACCGATATAGGCGGCTTCAACCCCTTCTGGAATGCGGCAGATCAACGGCAATTCGAACAGTATGATTTTCTGGAATATGAGTTTACACCATCGCTCTATATGGGGTTTCCGATTAACGTTTTAAATGTCGAGGCTCAAGATGACTATTATACGATCAAAGCTGAGTTTGCAACGGTACACGGAGATGGATCGCCCAACGTGCTGGCCGTAGTTAACTTTGGCGTGAGAAAGGAGCATGGCCAATACAGGCTTTTCAATATGCTAGAGGTGAATAGGGAAGAGTGGACTTGCACCTCAGTGGATTACATTGATTTCTACTATCCTCCTTATCACCAATTTGATTCAAACAAGGCGGAACAGCTCCACAGCTTCGTTGAAGACTTGTGCAGGAATTTCGGTGTGGAACCACAGCCGTTCGAGTATTATCTGGCCGATGATTTCGATGAGATTCAGAGCCTGCGGGGCTTCGATTATTACTTGGGAATGGGGGCAGTGGAAGGGCCCAGGGGCAAATCGTTGGATGACAAAGTGTACTGTGGAGGACTGGGGGAATATTACGTCCACGAGGTTGTGCATGTTCAAATCGATGAGCACTTTCCGAATAAACATTTTTGGATCACGGAGGGACTGGCAACGTATTTGGGCGGGAGCCGGGGTAAGAGCCTGGACTGGCACATTCGTCGCACCAACACCTTCTTAAATGAACATCCCGAAATAGATCTGAACAATATGTTGGAACTAAGCAATCTTGATGCGCATACTTCCTACCACTATGTTTTGGGTGGATTGGTGGTACAACGCGTA
>JAGQVX010000127.1 GCA_020437755.1 Flavobacteriales bacterium | reverse complement strand
TAACATGCCCCGTGTATTCATACGGGTACTTCAACTGATCTTCAATGACCACGTGATATATGTACTGCCCGTCCTGAGCAAAGTGATCGCCGCCTCTCACGTCGCCTACCCAAGGGGTGTCGCGGTCGAAACTTTCGAAAATCACCGTACCCCACCGGTCGTAAATAGTCATGTGGAACGAGCTCACACCCAATGCAATAGGCAGGAAAACATCGTTAATACCATCATTGTTGGGGGTGAAACTATTGGGGATGTATAAGGTATGCCCATTTACCAGAACGGTTGATTTTGCCGTATCCTGACAGCCATGTATGTCCGTTACGATTTGCAGAATTTCAAATGCCCCGCCATCACTGAACGAGTACCAGCCATCGCATTCCTCCATGGATCCGCCGTCGCTCATGTAATACTGACAATCAATCGACCCCAACGACTCGTTGGTGATATACACATCGGCCTGAAGGATGTCCACTTGTTGCGGTTCTACATCCAAATCGGCAATTGGGGGAGTGTAGACCAGCACAATATCATTGAAATTGAAGGTTTCTTCTTCAACGCAACCACTTAGGGTGTAAGCGGTTACCGATACATCATAGGTGCCCGGCGAATGGTAAATGTGTGTGGGCTCGGCCTGTGTAGAAGTACTTCCATCTCCGAAATCCCAACTGTAGAAGATAGTCGTTTCGGCCATGGAGGAATCAACGAAATGGGCATAGAACGGCGGACAACCAGCCTGGAAGTCCTGGAAGAAAGCAAATTCCGGATTGGGAATTACCTGGACTTCGTCTTCATAGGACTTGACACATCCGTTTTCCGAAATGGTAAGCTCAACAGGAAAGGTTCCCGGTTCGGAGAATTGGATATTGGAAGGGTTTGCCGAAGTAGACAAGCCCGGAGCTGCCATTTCGCCAAAGTTCCATAGGTATTGCGCCTGACTGTCTTCCGTTCCCATAGCTTCAAAACTGAACGCATTGCCCTCGAAGCACTGCGGATCGTTGGGAGGGAAGTAGGGGTCGAGTAAGGTGTAAATGCTGAAATCGGCCGAGATCTCATCTGGACAGGTTAAATCGGCAAATGCGGTGAGCGTCACGGTATAAACACCGGTATCACCGTAGGTGTACTCCGGTTCAAATTCCTCCGAAAAGTCCTCCCCCAGCCACGGGACTCCAAAATCCCAATAATACGTTGTGGCGTTTTGGCTGTTATTGACAAATTGAAAAGTGAGTCCGTCGCAGAACAGTTCCTGAGGCGTAATGATCGCCTGAGGGTCGGGTGGCACTTCCACGTCAATGGTAGCTTCCCCTTCGCAGGTGTTCTCCACTATGGTAAGACTCACCTGGTAGCCACCTTCGCCGGGCAATTCTATACCTGGAGGATTTTCGGCCGTGCTGCTGGTGACGCTGCTTCCTGCGGGAAAGGTCCACTGGAATTCTGCCTCATCCTGATACGACCCACCGGCATGAAATGAATACGTTGGAACACCATTGAGGCATTCGAAGTCGGGTCCGATAATATCGGGTTCAACGAGTGGAAAAGCCTGATAAATTTGCGTAGCCGTATCGGCGCAAGGCCACCCCGGATTGGCAATCAGGGTTACCACATAGGTGCCTGTGTCGCTATAGGTATACGTCGGTGAAGGGTCGGTTGAAAAATCCTGATCCGTCGCCGGATCACCAAAATCCCATAAAAAATCTTGTGCGTTGACTGAAGTATTGGTGAAGTCGAAGGTGAGTCCGTTGCACAACTGCGTTTGCTCCGGAATGGCGGCGATAATATTAGGATCACAAATCGTAACATTAAACTGAAAATCGCGACTAATGCTGTTGATCAAAACGCCATTGCGGTATTCACTCACACATACACCAATGACGTACTGTCCGGGCTGAGTAGGGGTTCCCGTAATGTAGCCGGTAGCCGGATCAATGGTAAATGCCGGATTACTATCAATAGGATAAGCGGCCGAGTAGCCTGCTGCCCAGGTGACATTGGCGAAGGGAGGAGGATCCGGTGGGGTAGGAGCAGGAAAATCGGGTGATGCACCGTGTTTGGGGGTGCAAAACGAATACACAAGGTCATCCCCATCGGGGTCTACTGCTCCGTGATCAAAGAAGAATTCGGCATTGGTGCACAAGGCAACCGGAGGGAAGCTTTGGAATACCGGACAACTGTTGTTGCCTGTGAGTTCATCGGGACCGGGTATGTGGGTGTAAAAGGTAGCACCCGCATCTTGCGGATTGATAATATTGATAATCGAAGGGTTGCGGCAGCAGCGTTGGTACACCAGGTCATATCCGCCATTGGTAGGAGGCAAGTTGACGATGTCTTCATACACGGCCTCCTCCACACACACATCGGGAGGCAGAATGAAGCAGGGGTTTTCCAACTGGACCGGGACAAAATTGACTTCGGCATTGAACAAGTCCATGCCCAAATTCATATGCATTGCACCCGACGAATAGAAGATTCCGACAGAAGCCTCATCATCGAAGCCGGTGCCGTTCACATTGGCCGGACCACAATCGCGGTATACTTTGAGCGTGATGAGGTATTGGTTGTTTCCCAGGTAAGTGTAGTACAGCTCTCCGCCCACGATGTGCGTGGCAGAGGCTATCCACGGCAGACATACGGTGAATAAAGTAATCAGTATTTTCTGCATGCTTACACTGAAAAATCTCATATTGCAGGCAAATTCATGAAGCGCAATGTAGTATAACCAAAATAGGTTTGGTAGCTACAAAGGTAACAATTATGGTAGTTCCATCTGGGCTCCAATTGATTACAATGGGCGTAAAATATCAACCGAGAGTGAGTACGGAAATTTCGTTTAATTCATTTGCACTGCACGAAGATGTGATGGAAGGCGCCCTTGCGATGGGGTTTGAGAAACCAACCCCCATTCAGGAACAGGCCGTTCCTGTGGCGTTGGAGGGAAAAGACATTATTGGAATCGCCCAAACGGGAACGGGAAAGACAGCTGCCTTTTTGCTGCCTACCATGTCGCGCATACTACAAGGCGACCGAAAAGGAATAGGAGCTTTGATCATTGTCCCAACGCGAGAATTGGCCATCCAAATTGACCAGGCCATTGAGGGTCTGGGCTACTTCGCAGGCATTTCATCCATGGCCATTTACGGTGGTGGCGATGCCTCAGAGTTCAGTCAGGAAAAGAAGGCGCTCACATCCGACACCGACATTATTGTGGCTACTCCCGGACGGATGATGAGCCACCTCAATTTGGGCTATGCCGATTTTTCTCACCTGAAGTGCTTTATTTTGGACGAAGCCGACCGGATGCTCGACATGGGATTTTACCAGGACATCATCCGCATCGTGAAGACCATCAATTCCGACCGCCAAACGCTACTTTTTTCGGCTACCATGCCGGATAATATCCGACAGTTGGCTAAGCAGATTCAAAAGGATCCGGTGCAGATCAATATTGCGCTGAGCAAGCCGGCCGAAGGTATATTGCAAGGAGCCTATGTGGTATTCGATCACCAGAAACCCGACCTGATTGGTCACCTGCTAGAAGGTAAAGACCTGAAGAGTGTGATTGTGTTTTCGAGTACCAAGAGAGGAGTGTCAGAGGTGTACCGCATGCTAAGGAAGAAAGGCCTGAATTGTGCTTCGATATCGTCTGATCTGGAACAAAAAGAACGCGAGCAGGTCATGCTCGATTTCAAGAATCGCAAGACAGCCATTCTGGTTGCCACCGATGTGGTTAGTCGGGGAATTGATATCGATGATATCGAATTGGTCATCAATTACGATGTGCCCAATGATGCAGAAGATTACGTGCACCGCATTGGTAGGACTGCAAGGGCAGCGAAAACCGGGGTTGGTCTCACATTGGTTGGTCCGGATGATCAACGTAAATTCGTCAAGATCGAACAGCTTATCGGTTCGGAAATCCGCAAGTTGCAAGTTCCTTCCGATCTGGGAGCTGTACCTGAATACAACCCACCTCGACGAAAGCCGGGAAATAAAGGTAAATTCAACCATGGAAGATCCAAAAAGCCGAGATATCCCAAAAAACGATGACGAATGGCTCCACGCCTTAGGGCCGGAGAGCTTTCGGATCATGCGTAAATCAGGAACGGAGGCTCCGTTCACAGGAGAGTATAACCTGCATTTCGAAGACGGGGTGTACCATTGCAAGGGCTGCGGTCAGGAGTTGTTTGATTCCGATAGCAAGTTTGACAGTCACTGCGGCTGGCCCAGTTTCGATGCCGGAATCGCACGCGGCGCCATTTTGGAGCGGCTCGACACTACACACGGAATGATCCGGACAGAGATTCTTTGCTCCCGCTGCCATTCACATCTTGGCCATGTCTTCAACGACGGACCAACCGACACCGGACTGCGGTACTGCGTGAATTCACTCAGTCTGGACTTTCATACCGATGAAGAGGATATGGATTCGAAGGGGGAGAATGGAAAATGAAAAATGGAGCATAGAGAATGGAAAATGGGAGGGGAATCCTGTTCTCCTCAAAACTGCTCCTTAATCCCTCCGCGGCGGACCCCCACCGGGGCGGCCTTGGCGCACGTGTTCCAGTAGTTTTTGCTTGAATTTTCGCTCAGCTTTGGCCAGTTTTACTGTTTTTTCCGGACCGAGAATCTGCAGTGCATCCAGCATGAATTGCTCCTCCAGGTCAACGAGCTGCCGACGTAAGTCGGCCATTTGGCGAATGCCTTCTTCTACTTTTCCCGTGCTTGCCTTTTTATCCTTGTTCACCTCCATCCGCACATTTTGAATCTGCCCGTTGATGCCATCCTTGGCGTGCTCAAACTCGTTGAAAAGGGGCCAAAATTGCTGCCCTTCCTCCACTGTAAGATCCAACTCCTGAGTCAAAAATGCGATGCGCAACTGCCTTACCTTCTCGTCTTCAGGCATATCGCCCTGCGACCACAACGATAGTGCGGCCAGCAACGGTAACATCATTATCATTCCCTTCTTTATCATTTTGCTCTGTTTTTTCGTTTTACCAATTTTCATCCAGCAACTGCTCCAAATCATCATCCAGATACTCCAACAATTCATCGTCGCTGAGTTCCAGCATGTCGGTTTCATCCAACTCGCCGGTGTTCTCCAAAATCAGATCGGTTTCTTCAATAAACATCAGGTCTTCCGTGGAAAGATGGGTTTGCTCGAGCAGACAAGCAAACGTGACGCACTTCTTGTCCTGTTCGCGCATCAATGTCCACCAGCTTACCAATCCCAAAATACATGCTGCGGCTGCCCAATACACCCATGTCCTCTTTCGTGAAATAGTGCGCACCGGTGTGTCGCGCGCCACTTCTTTCATAATCTCGTCGTGCATCGAGCCAAAGAAATCGGGTGGGGTGCTGAAGCCATCCTCCGCGGGTTGTTCTTTCCCTCCAGCCATGAAGGTGCTGTCGGATATGCTTCGATTCAGCACCTGTTTCTCAAACCCTTCAAAATACCCCTCCGGCACCCGAAAATCGTCGCGCGGAATGCTGAACAGGAGCGGAAACTCCCTCTTCCAGTCTTCATCGGTATAGTGCTCAAATCGATTCATTGTTTCTTAGACATGCAATACTGCAAATGGTTTATTCTTCACCTCGTAAAAACTGTTCTATTTTCTTCACGGCGTGGTGGTAAGAAGCCTTAAGCGCGCCCACTGAAGTTCCCGTGATGGCGCTCATTTCATCGTATGTTTTATCGTCATAATACTTCATGATAAACACGGCTTTCTGCTTTTCGGGCAACAGCGCTATGGCCGTCTGCAATTTCATCTGTATTTCATCTCCACTATAGTGCTTATCCGCTCTCAACGTGGAGGGAAGTTCATGGGCAATTCGGTCCAGCGATATACCGGCAATGCGCTGCTCACGCTGGATAAAACTGACCGACTCATTGTGCGCAATGCGGTACAGCCAGGTGGATAACTGGGCATCGCCACGGAAGCCGTCCAAACCTTTCCATGCCTTGATGAATACGTTTTGCGCTACATCATTGGCATCGTCATGATCCACCACCATGCGACGTACGAAGTAATACACGCTTTGCTGGTATTTCTTCACCATGTCGCTAAACGCTCGCTCGCGTTCATGCGGGTTTCTCAATCTAATGAGGAGTTCATCCATTCCTGTCTGTGCCAATCGGTTGCTTTCCACGTGTTGTATGATGAGACTCCAACCGTCCGCAAGGGTTTAATCGCGACCCACAATTTACTTGTTTTGGTCAAAATTCCTGCTGCCATCGTTTTCCTATATTTGAAGTTCATCAACCCTGACCATGACTTCATTCCTCCCCCGGTTGTGCTGCCGGATGCCCAACTTTATTTCCATGGTGCTCTTCCTGTTGGCCTTTTCAGGGACAAGCCCAAATGCGCTGGCGCAGGACGTAGTGGAGGGTCTCAAGTTGCAATTGAATGAAGCGGTCAACGATTCCGAAAAAGTAATGATCCTTAGTGATTTATGCTGGGAGTATTGCTTCACCGATCCCGATTCCGCCCTGCAATATGCGGAGCAAATGTACCATTTGGCGGATGCCACACACAATGATTACCTCCTGGCCGTAGCATGCAATGACCTTGGCCGCTCGTTTCAACGCTTCACTCAGTACGACACGGCATTGGTGCTCTACGAACAGGCGGGCACCTTGTGGAAGGAGCAACAGGATACGGCGCGGTATCTGTCCATTCGCTTTAAAATGGCTATTGTGCATAATGAAAGGGGCTATTTCGACGAGGCCATCAAGGAGTATCAGTCGTGCCTTCAAGGCTTTGAACAACTGGGCGATACGCTGAGCATAATTGCCGCGCTCAATAATTTGGCGGATGCCTCCCTCCAATTGGGAATGTTGTCGCAAAGCCGCGATTATGCCCGCCGATCGCTGAGTTTATGCACTATTCCCGACTACGACTATCACAAAATGGTGGCACTGTCGGCGGTGAGCTCTTACTACGAGGAGGTGGGCAAAATCGACAGTTCCAATACTCTGCTTGCCGAGGTGATTGCCCTACAACGCGAGCTGGGCATGGAGGTGGAAGAGGCCATATCCTGGAATAATTTGGGCTACAATCTCAATCGGGTAGCGCAGTATGAGCAAGCGTTTCAGGCATTCGCCAAATGTCTGGAGCTCTCCAAAGGGGTTCAAAACACCCATCAAATTGCCAACGCACACGCCAACCTCGGTTCCACCCTCATTTACCTTCACAAACCTGATGAGGCCCTGCCGCATTTCCGGGAAGCACTGGCCATAGCCAAAGACCAGGATCTCCGCGTGTTGAAGAAACAATGCTACAAGGGCCTGTTTGACGTGTACATGATGTCGCCACGAGTGGCCAACAGTGATTCGGCGCAGTATTACATCAATCAACATCTTGCCATTCAGGACACGCTGCTCAATGAAGAAATGATCAAAGAAGTGGCGCAGGCGCGTGAAAAATTTGAGGCCGATCGCAAAGAGCAAGAGAATCGGATTCTTGCCGCGGAAAATGATTTGCAAAAAACACGGATTGAATCCGAAGAACAACAGCGCATCATCCAATGGTGGACCTTTGGAGGTGTGTTGCTCCTTCTAGGGGCTCTGCTGGCTGTGTTCCTCATCCGCAAGCGCGTCGCCGATCGCCTCAAAGAGGCCGCCTGGGAATCACAGCGTTTTCGAGCCGTACTCCGGGCGGAAGAAGAAGAGCGCAGCCGGATTTCCCGGGAGTTGCACGACGGACTGGGACAATTGCTTTCTACGGCACGACTGCACATCGGTGCGCTCAAGAAGGCTGTCCCTGATGAAAAACAGACTTCCATCCACCAGGCTACCGGTCTCATCGATGAGTCGGTGCAGGAGGTGAGGAATATTTCGCACAACTTGATGCCCGCCACCCTTCAGGGGAAAGGTCTGTCGCGCGCAGTTCGCAACATGGCACACCGCATTTCCGATTCGGGAACCATTGAGGTAACGGTCAGTGATCAACTGGAGTCGGTTGAGCGTTCAGAGTGGGATGAGTTGATGCTCTACAGGGTGATTCAGGAAATCGTCAATAACTCCATTCGTCACTCCGGATGCACTAAATTGGATATCTCCATGAAAGCAACGGGGAGCGGACAGCGCATTGTTGTGAAGGACAATGGAAAGGGTATTGATCCGGCGCAAATGGAAGATTCCACCGGTATGGGGTGGAGCAGCATCCGCAACCGCATTGCCCTGTTGGGTGGAACACTTCAGGTAGAAAGGGGAGAAGGGAGTACTTTTGTAATCACCATTCCCGTGAGACCATAGATTATGGAACAGGTTCGAATCCTTATTGCCGACGACCATCAGATGTTTATCGATGGCATTAAAGCCCTCCTAAGCGGCGAGGAACGCTTAGCTTTTGTGGGCGAGGCGGCCAATGGAGCCGAGGCGTTAGCGTTGCTGGAAACCCTGGACCAGGTCGATTTGTTGATTACCGACATTAATATGCCCGGCATGAGTGGGGTAGAGCTCACCCGCGTAGTGAAAGAGAAGTACCCCGAAGTTAAGGTGCTCGTAATCACCATGCACGACGACCGCGAAGTGGTGGCTGATATCCTTTTCGCCGAAGCCGAAGGCTATATTCTAAAGAATACCGGCGAGGAAGAACTGCTCAAAGCCATCGACTATATTCTCGACGGATCAACGCATTATTCAAAGGCCGTCATGAAAATCATGATGCAGGAGTTTCGCGAGAAAGCCGCTCAGCACGAAGCCACCTCGGAGCTCACCTCCCGCGAACTTGAGATTATCCGTCTGATTGCCGAGGAGTACTCCACCATGGAGATCGCCGACAGTCTGCACATCAGCTCCAGAACGGTGGAAACGCACCGCAAAAACATCATGCAAAAAACCCATTCCCGCACTATCGTCGGACTCATCAAGTTCGCCTTTCGCCATCATCTAGTGAAGATTTAAAGGGGGAGACGCGATGAATCGCGTCTGTACGGGGGGGGGTTATTATATGGAGCTTCCTCTTCCTCTTCCTCTTCCTCTCCCTCCGTAGGACTACGTACTCCAAAATACCGATCGATCGGTATTGAACGGCCTGCCCTTGGAAAATAGCTTTGTGTAAACTTTAAAACATTAGTTATGAAAGTCTTACACATCATCTTAGTCGTCTGTTGTTTTGCTATCATTCCTCATGGAGCCTCTGCTCAAATGAAGATTGGAAAGCACGAATACCCTCACATTTCAAAAGACCATGTTCCGAACGATTGGTTGCTGCCCAGCCTCCGACACGTTGTCGCCTTGCCGGGCGTTTGGGGGGCCGGACTTCAAATGGAGGTTCTGAAACCCTATTTGGCGTATGCCTCAGCAGAAGCCGGATTCGGGTGGGTCATCGGAAAACATGAAACCGACATTGACAAGAAATGGAGGCCGTGGTTTGAGTTCCAGGTGGGGTACCCGTTGTTCAATCTGCCTTCAAAAGGAAGCGGTAAGTGGGTCATTTCGGAAAGTCACGTGGGCGACAAGATTCATCAGGAGTACTATCAGATCGACGTTCCCCGCTACCATTCACTCATACCCTTCGTGGGCTATCGAAGCACGCCTACCAATGGCAAAATCTACCCCGATGACTCCGGCCTGGCCGATGGTCCGGCTACGTGGTATTCGTACAACGCTCCGGTGATTCAAGCGGGAATCAAATACATCGCACGGGTCAAGGCCGAAGCTCGTGTGCGCGACAGCAACAGCGGACAAGTGGAGCAAGGCCCCATCCAAACGCGATTTGAAATGTATATCGCGGTTAATAAAAGCGTTGGCGATGCCCATTTGTCACCTCCGGGGTACCGCGACATGTATCAGTTTGAAGGGTTGGGGTATGAACTCATGTTCAAAATCCCGGTGGGTAAACTGAATGCCATAGGTTCCTTCGATATCGGAATTCGAAGTCTGGGCATCAACGCCAAGAAACCCGAACAATCAGCTCAACTATATATAGGTAACACGTTCTATTTCTGAAAAACAATAGCCGCCAACAGACGGTTTGATGTGTGGAGGAAGGTTTGCGGCCCCATCAGGGGTTGCAAGCCGGAATCCAAATCAACCGAAGCTGTTTATTGCCTCACTTGAACGTTCATGTCGGCAATTGGCTTTTTCTGTCAGTAACTCTCCAACGTCTTTTGCACAAAGTCGATCCAATCGGCGTCGGGAATGGTGGAATCGAGGTAGTAATCGGGTAAAATTCCCTTGTCGTCAATGGTCATTTCCGGAATGCGCATGCTGCGCGATAAGCTGTAGCCCAATCTCAGGTCTGCACAAGGAGAATTGATGAAGTACATATTGGAAA
>JAGQVX010000126.1 GCA_020437755.1 Flavobacteriales bacterium | reverse complement strand
GCAACTCCGCCATGCGGAATTGCAAACGCCACAGGGGCGTCGGCGCTTTCTTCTGCCCATCCTGTGCGATAGCGATTGCCTCTTCATAATGGTGCAATCCAAACATCGCGCGGATCATCTCTATGCTTCTAGCCTCTCTGCAACGCGCTAGAATTCCACAATCCGATGAGTCGGATACAATCAATACCTCCTGAGCTCTTCCGTAGTATCCCAGATCATTGAGAATCACAGCCCTTCCCCAGTTCGGGACTGCGGTCTGCTCAACAGCCGGCAAACCATACTGTCCCAAATGCTCCCGACCAAATGCATTGTAGCTTTCCACTACTTTTCCGTCGAAATAGAGGTTTAAGCCGCTGCCGTGGGCGTGCTGAACTCCCTGGTCGTTTTGCGCAATAACGTGCAACACGCCGAAGACCAGGAAGAAAAATATCATCCTATGGGATAGCAAATGTGCTATAGTAATTCCCGTCTGTTTACAACGAAATGAGGAGATTCTAAACAACATGATTTTGGAGAGCTGGGTGCAAGTATACTAGATAATTGACTACAACGGTAGGGTTTTATACATCCTCCTTTCCAAGCTTAACATTGGATTTCGCTTGCTACCGTTTTTACTACCTCAAAATGAATACCTTACCGAATATCCACACCTATTTACACGGATTTGAATCAATCTCCATTCTTACATCCCCATTCCAATTCACCAATCGAATTATCGCTCAATGCCTTCGTTTACTGCAAACGGGATAATCTCAGGAAGTGACAAACTAATTTTCCCCTAGCTAAATCCTTAATAATGAACACACAAAGCACTACATCACTTGAGAAATTTGCCGAATGGCGCCGAAATTCAAAGTCTTTGAAACTGATCGGAATTGGAATCATTATCCTTTTACTCATGATTCCCCTAGACATGATCACCCGACTGATAAGGGAACGCGTAGACCTGAAGAACAACGTTCAATATGAAATTGCCGGCAATTGGGCACGAGCACAACAATTGTCCGGACCCATCATCACCGTTCCGTTCGACTGGATATCAACAAGTACAAACTCCTTGACAGGCGAGATACTGGAGTCGCGTACTCGTAGACATCTACATTTCTTGCCTGAAAATCTAGACATCAACAGTGAAATTACCCCCGTCGACCGCTATCTGGGGATTTATCACACCACCGTTTATGAATCCGGTATTGATCTCAGCGGACAGTTCGCTTTCCCGGAACATGCCTTGTTCAATGACCCCCATGTATCGGTGCTTTGGGATGAAGTGCTGGTTTCCTTTGGCATTCCCGATCTGCGAGGAGTGCAAAACGAATTAAAGCTCGATTTTGATGGTCTGGACTATACCTTGCGTTCGGGCATGAGCGACGAGGCTCCCATTGCTAGCGGTGTTGGAACACGGATTATCCTTGATCCCGATGATCCGCATAATTTGGAGTTTAGCATGGTGCTGGACCTCAAAGGTAGCTTCAATCTGAGTTTTGATCCCCTTGCCCGCACCACTCAGGTGACCGCCCGATCATCCTGGACAGCTCCCTCCTATTTTGGTTCATTTTTACCCGACACGCACAATGAAGATACATCCAACGGATTTGAAGCTCATTGGAAGATCCTCGATATCAACCGCAATATCCCCCAGTCCTTCGAAACCGTTCCGAAAGACCTTCGAAGCCATTCTTTTGGTGTGAATCTCTTTGAAGAAGTCAATCACTACACATCTACCGAGCGTTCCGCTAAATACGCTATGTTGCTCATTTTCCTCACGTTTCTCACCTTCTTCATTATTATGTTGGTGCGCAAGATCCGCATTCACCCGGTGCAGTTTCTATTTGTGGGTCTGGCTCTATGTGTTTTCTATGTTTTGCTTTTGGCCTTGAGCGAGCAAATCGGATTCTCATGGGCTTATCTCGCAGCGGCTGCGGCCAATTGCATACTCATCTCCCTCTACATGAAGGCTGCCTTTAAAAGTTCGGGACTTGCGGCCATTGTGATGCTGGTAACTTCATTGCTCTACCTGTTTATCTATATCATTATTCAATTGGCCAACTACTCCCTTTTGGCGGGAAGTATCGGTCTGTTTGCCGCACTGGCTATTATGATGTTTGCAAGCCGCAATATGGATTGGTACGCCTTGCGATCCGAGCCTCAAACTGCGGAGGTCTAGCCGCCGGTCATGGTTCTTCCGAAGGCTTTTCGAAGCTTTCGGAAGAACATCTTATTTTCGCGAAAAACACTGTATGTCGCGCATTGTATTGCTTACCGCTCCTGACTACGTAAACCCCAAAAAGGGTGATTGGTATACCGATCAAATACTGCTTGAAGATCAATTGATCGCCACCGAGCTTAAAAAACAAGGATATGAAGTAGTGCGTGCCGACTGGTCGGGCGATCTTTCGGCCTATCGACAAGACGTGTGGGTGTGCAGAGCCATGTGGGATTATTTTCATCGGTTTGATGCATTCGAATCCTGGCTTTCAGGCATTCGCCAAATGCAAATAGTGTACAACACTCCGGAACTCATTTCGTGGAATTTGGACAAACATTACTTGTTGGATCTGGAAGAGCAAGGTGTACCTATCGCGCCAACAGTTTATTTACATAAGGGTGAACAATGTCATTTAACTGCATTACTGGAACAAAACAACTGGAACAAGGCCGTTTTCAAACCGGCCGTTTCCGGCGCGGCGCGAGAGACCTATGCTTTCAGCTTGGAAGAAGCTCAACAGTATGAGTCCCGTTTGAACATGCTCTTGCAATCGGAAAATATGATTGTACAGGAGTTCCAGCAAAACATCGTGGACCGCGGAGAGTTTTCACTCATGGTTTTTGGAGGCAAGTACAGCCATGCCGTGTTGAAAAAGGCAAAATCGGGCGACTTCAGGGTGCAGGATGATTTTGGAGGTTCGGTGCATGATTATGAGCCCACGGCGAGCGAAATTGAGTTCGCGCTGAACGCTGTAAGTGCCTGTCCGTCTGAACCTTTATACGCTCGCGCGGATATGTTTTATGACAATCAGGGCAATCCGGCTGTGGGAGAATTGGAGCTCATTGAGCCCGAGTTATGGTTCAGGCATTCGCCAAATAGCGCTTCGCTCTTTGCCAGTGCCTTGCATACCCGAGTGGCAGAAACCCATTTGGCGAATGCCTGATACTTGAACCCTTTTCCTAATTTGCGCCCATGATTCGCGTGCTCAATGTATTCCAGGTACTATTTCTTCTGGTTTTTACCGGGATATGCGGTATCGTGGGTTCGTTGATCATGCTCATCACGCGCAATACCGACTGGGTATTACGCTATATTCCAGCACTTTGGCACCGCGTGGTATTTGCTGTTTGTCTGGCTCGAGTTCGCGTTTACGGACGGGAAAACATCCCAAAGGAAGGTTACCACATTTACACTTCCAATCACGAGTCATCGCTTGATATCGCTGCTGTGGTGCGTGCTGTGCCTCTTCCACTCTACTTCATCGTAAAAAAAGAACTTCGGAAAGTTCCTGTTCTTGGGATTTACATTCGTCTTGCCGATATGATTTTTGTAGATCGTGGCAATAGAGATGCAGCGCTTAAATCCATGCAAAACGCAGCCCGACTCATTAAAGGAGGCAAGAACGTAATTGTTTTTCCCGAAGGCACACGTTCCAAAACGGGCGAACTTCTTCAGTTTCGCAAAGGCTCGTTTAAAATTGCCTGTGACGGCAACATTGGAGTGGTTCCCATTGCTATCGTCGGAACCCGTGAAGTCAACCCATCGGGCAGTTTCAAGCTCAATCCGGGAACGGTTAAAATCCAGATTGGACAGCCCATTTACCCGCACGACCATCCTGAGTTCAATGCTGAGAAACTCGCCGATTTTACCCGACAACGCGTTGATGAGATGCGGAGGGAGTTGCGTTCGAAAAGCAAGGAGAATTAACCCCCAATGCACCTATTTTTATTATCGGAGGACCTGATAATCACTTATTCACCCACACCGGAATTCGCTCCAAGTCCCCGTTTTCGCGCAGTACCACAACCCACTTCATTCCTGAAAATTTCAAGTCGAGCTGAATCAACGAACGAGTAGTATTGGTGCTGTACTCCAGTTGTCCCAACGCATTGTAAACGCTCAGTTGGATGCAATCCTGAGGAAGCTCCAGGTTGATCATACCGGCAGTTGGATTGGGGTAAGCGTGGATGCCTGCTTTCGTATATTCTTCCGTTGAAGTAACAGTGGTTTCTGCCGAATTCAAACAGCCATTCTCAAAGGTTACCATGTAGGTTCCATTTCCCAGAATGTCAACCGATTCTTCGGTAGCACCACTAAGCATTTCTCCATTGTAATACCATTGGATCGCACTGACGCCGTCCCAATTGGTAACGGTGAGTGTTTCACCTGCCTGAGCGATTACCGGAGTAGCCGGCGCCACGTCTGATACATAAATCGACTTGATCTCCATGGCCTGAAATTCGCCGTAGGAATAAATCAACTTAACTTCGTAGGTGCCCGGACTGTCGTAGGTATGTTCGTAAACCGACTGACAACCAGACACCAGCGCAGAGCCATCGCCCATGTCCCATGCGCAGTCATCGGCGTCAATATTGACTTCGGAAATGTTGTGCAGCGTCACGTGGCCACAGTCAATGGTGTAGTTGAAATCATAATCTACCTCGCTTACCTGACAATCAACCGGAGCAAATTGAACCACTTCCGAACAGAACTGAACAAAGCTGTTGTCACTGAGGAAAATTGCAGAATCAAAGGCGCTGTCTCCTGCGTCACCAATGGCCAGCTTGATATGGTAGGTTTCTCCAATAGTAAGGGAACCTATGGCGGCAGTCAAAACAGTGGTAAATCCATCCAATGCAATCTGAGTCTCGTCGGTACCTGTAGTGCTATTATCCACGTAGTAATCGCTATTCAAACCATCGTTCACATTGTTGATCGCCACAGCCAGATCAGTACCCGGCACCAGGGCTATGTTCACGGCGCCATTGGAATACGGTCCGGTAATCCCCGGTCCACTCACGAAAAAGCCGAAGACATCATTAAATGAGCTATTGACGAACTCCGGATATTCTTCTGAACCGAAAACAAACTCAAAAGCGAGCGAATCTCCTGTTGCGAGAAAATCGAACTCCAGGATTGAGGCGTCATTGATGGTCATTCCATTAACCAACATTTCCAAATCGGCATCACCGGCTCCAAAATTTCCTCCTCCTACTGTGGAACTACCCAATTCATTGGGCCCCTGAACTAGCACGGCATCTCCGGTTGCTAAAATAAGCCCCGAACCAATTCCCACATTGCAATCCACACAGTCAAAAATCCCCACTTGTTCGTTGCCTCCACTGAAGGTGATGTTATTGACGAAAACGCCATTGGAAAGAAAGTATCCTTCAGTTGCGGATACTGCATCGATATCGGAATCCACATTAATTTGTGCCTGTCCGGCCAAAACGCAGCCTGCAGCGAAAAGTATAGTAGCTAGTTTCTTCATAATCAAAAGTTTGAACCAAAGTACTCAAATTTGGCGAAATCAAATTTTGCGGAGTTTGGATAATGTCAACAATGCCTCTTACATTTGGCGAATGCCCGAAGATATTCTCCAATATCACGATGCTTTAGCACCAGAAGATCGTGTAATAGCCCAATTCTTGTTTGATGCATTTATACGCTCGTTGCCTGAGGCTACCAGCAAACTCTGGCATGGTCATCCGGTGTGGTTTATGGAAGGGAATCCGGTTGCGGGCTACCAGCGTTTGAAAAAGGGAATGCGCGTATTATTCTGGAGCGGACAGTCGTTTTCAACTCCCGGATTATCGCCCGAGGGCAAGTTCAAAGCCGCAGAAATTTACTTCCACAGCATCGAAGAAATCCAACAGGCACCGCTTGAACAGTGGCTGCACGAGTCGGTATTGGTGCAATGGGACTACAAGAATATTGTCAAGCGTAAGGGTCAGTTGATCCGCCTTGAGGTTCAGGGCTCCTGATTCATCCATAAAATGCCTTCAGCATAAGCCGTCTGAACACCGGCCTGTTGCCATTTCGCCAGCGATTCAATCGACTTGATCCGTGCTTGTATGTATCCCATTTCGCGCTGATTTACGAGGAAAAGTGAGCTTTCTCCGGTTTGGAATAACTGTGTTTCGGCATCCGCCAAATCGCGATAGTTCTGTGCCATATCTTCGAGCAAGACCGCTTGCTCAGCGAAAGTCCGCTGCTGATTTCTCGCCTGGTTGATATACGCCTGTACTTTGGCCCGGGCGTCATCAACAGCCCATTCCTTCTGCGCTATCTTGGCACGCGTAAGACGCAGTTCTCCTCGCTCCTTTCGGAGAAATACCGGCATTTGAAACTGCAAACCCCATTTGTAATTCTGCGCTGCAAACTGCGGTACCAGGTCGTTTTGATAGGGTCGGGAAAGGGGATAATAATTGACGTTCAACGAAGGCTTCAGCTTTTCGCGATTCAATCGTTCCTGAATGCTCAGTTGATCCAGCTCCAGGGTGTACTTCATTATGGCTGGATGGGACACTAAGGCCGAATCCATAATCAAGGATTGGGGAGTGTAGAAAACCTCCTGTTCAAGCATAGGATAGGTGCCCGAAATCAGTCGCATGGGTTCACCGCCCAAATCCCATAGAAAGCTCTCCAGCCAAAGCTCAGCGTTCTCGAGTTCCAATAGTGCGTTGTTGAGCTGCACCTTGCGATTCTGCACCTGTATAGCTGCTTCGAGCGTATCCACCAAGGGTTTATCGCCCTGCAAGGCCGACATTCGAACGGCCTCAAATCGCTGCTGAGCAAGGTCTAAACCTTCCTGAAAAACTTCCAACTGGTAATGCGCTGTGTACCATTTCCAATAGGCCTTACCTGCTTCGAGAACTAATTGATTGAGCAACGCTTTTTGCTCATTGAGAGCCATTTCGTTCATTACCCCGGCAATTCCCACGGCCGCCCGGCGATCATCGAATAGAAGTCCCTGAGCCAAAGGAACTGATAAGCCGGCATACCAATATCCCGACGACGGTGTACTGTTTTCAGGATTGACATAGAGACCAGAGTTGTTCTCGTATCCCCCCTTCAACTGGACTCCAATGGGTGAATCCCACTTCAGCTCCCCTCTCCCATTGGTATAATAATCCTTACCATCATAGTCCTTTTCGGCCCAGTCCACCCCTATTTTCGGATCGAACCCTCCTTTCGCCTTAAGAAGATAAGCTTGTCCAATATCCTCTTGCATTAGTGCTGACTTGGAAACGGGGTGATTATCGATGATGAGTTGGAGATATTCATCAAATGCTAAAGCACGCGGCACATCCAATTGGGATTGGGCCCAAGACCCAGTCCACAAAAAAGCGATCAAAAAGGAAATGAGAAACTGTTTCATTTTTCAATTTGCTTAAACATGTCCAATATCTTACCGTGAGGGAAAGGCTTTTCCGCCTCGTCTACCAACACAAATACAATGCGCTCCAATGTGATTATAGTTTTGTGCGTGAACAGGTTACGCACTTCACACGAAAATGTAATTGAAGTCCGACCCAGGTCGAGCAATGCCAAACCTATTTCAATTACATCCCCTTGACGAGCCGAACTCACAAAGTTGATTTCCGAAATAAACTTGGTAACGACTCTTCGTGAATCCAGACGGGTCATGGCGTAGATTCCGGCTTCCTCATCAATCCACCGGAGGAGTTGTCCGCCAAACAAAGTGTTGTTGGCATTGAGGTCTTCCGGTTTAATAAGTTTTCGACTGTAAAACTGCATGACTGGTTTGGTTTTGATAAAAATCTGGTGGAAATCCATTAACCCGGCGCCACAACTCATACCAAATGGGCACATCATTGAGCAGTAGCAATCCGGAAGCACCGGATCCCACTTTTACCTCTGTAGGCCAGGCGTTGGCTGCAGTATCAGGGGCAATGAGTACTCTGAATTTGCCGTTATCGCTGATCGTTTGATCAATGGCCACGACTTCACCGCCAAATGTTCCATAGCTCGTGTTGGGCCAGCCTGAGAAAATAATAGCAGGCCAGCCGTCAAACAGCAGCCGCGCCTCTCTTCCAGGAGCAAGCAAGGGTAAGTCCATGGGCTCCACATAAATCTCAACGGCACGATCAATTTCCTCGGGCACAATGGTGAGGATCTCCTCGCCTTCTTTGAGCGTTTCCCCCACGCCATACTTGAGAGCGCGTGTCACAAAGCCGGTCTGCGGGGCGGTGATGTAGTAGAACCCCGTACGGGCAGAATAGTTGGTGAACTCATTCTGTATCTTGGTCACCACAGCTTCTGCATCGTACATCCCTGAAAGGGCACTGTATTTCTCAGATTCCGCTTTAGAAATCTTGTCTTTGAACTCCGCTTCAATGGTCGTGAGTTGGATTTTGGCATTGATAGCGTCATTCTGACTCGCAAGCCATTTATTCTCAGCCGAAATCGATTTGGCCAGCGCTTCCTGGGCTTTGAGTCGTGCGTTTTCCAGTTCGGTGCGCGACTTCAAACCCGACTCAAACAGCTGTTCTGTACGGTCCAATTGGCGATTGGCAATATCCACGTTGAGCTCGGCCGCATTAAACTCAATGCTGTCGCTCTGCACTTTTAGATTTGCTTGTCGCAGGTAGTTCTCCGCCTGACTCAACTTCAGTCGATTGGTTTGGACCAATGCGTCAATCTGTGAATCCAGAGCCTTTACCTTATCCATGTAGGAGACAACAGATAATTCTTTGGCCTTGAGTTGCTGTTCAGTTCGATCGAGCAAATTGGGATCGAAGTATTCCGATTTCACCTCAGAGATGAACATGAGTGTGTCCCCTTTCTGGACTTTTTGTCCTTCCTGGACAAACCATTTTTCTATTCGACCGGCAATCACTGAATTAACGGTTTGCGGTCGCTGGTCGGGACGGAGCGAAGTGACTTTCCCTGTGGCTCTTACATTCTGTGTCCACGGAAGGAACATAGCCACCACGAACACCGCCAGAAGAATCAGCAGCACATTGCGCGGTCCATTGCCGGGGCGGAAAGATTCCAATTCGCGCAACACCTTGAACTTTGAACCTTGGATTCGCTGGTCAACCTTATTGTTTGAAATGTTCAGCATATCGTTTTCGTTTGACTATTGATTATGAATTGTCCGCAACGGCACCTTTATCCATAGAAATCACCCTGCTGCAGCACTCGTTCCAGAAGGGTTCTGTGGAAACAGCAAGTATCGTCCACCCTTTGTCCGACTGGGTTAGACGCTTGATGATCTCTATTCGATCTGCCCGCTTCAGGTCATCCAATGGATTCTCCAGCACGAGTAACCCCGGGCTGCCGGCAATGGCGCGAGCCAACAGGATGCGCTGTGCCACGCTCTTGGGCAAGTGACTTCCCTGGGGGTCTATGGCCGTGAGCAACCCCTTACCGGTAGATTTCAAGTACGGTTCGAGCTGCGCAATGCTACATGCTTCCTGAATATCAGCTTCGGAAAGATGTGAACGGCCAAGAGAAATATTCTCGTAGATGGTTCCCTGAAACAGCGACTCATCGGCCAGACAACAACCGATTTGTTGCCAGAGGCTTTCTCTCCGGATGGCATCTATGGGCATTCCGTTGATCAGCAAATGTCCCGATGCCGGTCGGTAGAGTCCCAACACCAAATTGAGCAATGTGCTTTTGCCCGAACCATTAGGACCCGTAATGATACACGCTTCGCCGGCTTTAACGTGCAAGGATAAGTTGTTGATGACCGGGAGCGGCTGACTCGGATAAGCGAAGGTGAGTCCTTCCATGTCGAGTTCAATACCGGGCGTTCCTGTACTGGACTTTAGCGCCAGACCTTCATCGCTATCCAATTCTAAATCGGTTATTTGTCCCACTTTCTCTATGGATGTCAGCACGTCGTAAACGGTTTCCAGACTCAGAATCAGTTTTTCCACCGCGCCAACAATCATGAGGATCAAGATTTCGGCCGCCACAAATTGTCCAATATTCATCTGCTGATCCAGTACCAGCATACCTCCGATCACCAGGAGTCCGGTGGCGACAATAACCTTGAATACCACGAGCAGCGAGTATTGCTGCATTAAGATTCGAAAATGTGTCCGACGTGAATGCAGGTAGTCGCCGGTCTGTTCATCCATACGCTCCAAGGGCAACGACGCATTTCCCGCGAGCTTAAATGATACATGACTTCGTGCAATTTCTTCCAGCCAGTGAGCCACTTTGTACTTGTGCTTGGATTCTGTGAGGCTCGTTTCCAGTCCTTTTCTTCCGGTATATTTAAGTATGAGCACAACCAGGGTGATGACAGCCAGACTAAAAGCGATGAAGAACGGATGATAAAACGACAAGAGAATAAGACCGAACAATGCTTGCAGCGAGGTTGAGAACACATCAATCAGCAACTTGGGGAGTCCTTTTTGAATGGTCATAACATCGAAGAAGCG
>JAGQVX010000125.1 GCA_020437755.1 Flavobacteriales bacterium | reverse complement strand
CCAGGCCCCGCCACACGGCGGCTTGCACCTCCAAAGGTTCCATCATGCGGGCAATGGCGTTGCCCTGTCCTCGCGAAAGAAGGTCTAATGCCTGCTGCGACAAGTCCAAAGCCTGATTCCAACGCTCTTCCTCGAGTGCTATGATCGACAAATTACTATACGCGAAATAGGTATTATTCACGTCGGTTTCGGCGTGCTTCAGTATTTCGAGTGCCGCATCAAAATGCCGTTGTGCACGCTTATTGTCGGCCATATCGAGGTAAACCACCCCTTGATTATTCAGTGCTTTGGCCACCCGAGAATCCTCGTCTCCATAGGCTTTTCGATACGCACGTTCTGCGTCCTGGAAATAATTCAACGCCTCCACGAATCGTCCGAGTTGCCAGTTCACAATACCCAGATTGTTGTTGACCCTGGCGATCAGCCGGTTATCATCCGGTGCGATAAACGGCAATCCCTTTCGCAGCAATTCCTCGCTTTCGAAGGGTTTTCCGGCAAACCAGCGGTTTTCAGCCCATCGGTCGTACAGTTGGTACGCTGCGGTGAAATTGGGGAAGCCATTCGGCAAATAGCGCGCCTCACACGAACGGAACACCGAATCTGCCACGTCCAATCGATTCTTGCTGTTCCAAACCCCTCCGCGTTCCACTTCGAATAATAAGAAGTACTCGGGCTCCTGTTTTCCGGCAAAAGCATCAAGGTAATGCAATGCGCTGTCGTGCAAGAGCAATCCATGCAATGCCTTCGCTTTATAATAGTATCCCCAGGATGAGTCGGGATAGGTGCTGAAGTACAAACCACCGGCACTATCCAGCGCACCCCACTTCAAGTCGTGCGCCAGTGAATCAAGCTGCTCGCGATCGATCTGAGCTGTGGCTCCGATCCACAGACCGAAGACCAACAAGAGGACATTCAGCTCTATTTTCCAGTGCACTTCCATTTGGCCCCTAAAGGTAGTGCACAAAAATTCAAATCATAATATACTGTATATCATACGTTTAACCTATTTTCGAAAGACTTTTTTACTTGTATGCACCAAGATTTCTGAGAGGTATGCGTACTGATTTCACGACAAGATTATTTACAAACCAATAACAAGGAAAATATGGAGAGAATTAACTTGAAATCGATGCTTACGATCCTCCTGATGGCATTGGGAATCGGCGCATTTGCACAGCCAGGTGGTGGTGTTGATTGCGATTGTGACCCAATGGGAGACGATGTGATTGTTTGTGTTGCTGATGAAGCAGGCAACGTGTTTGCGATGCCTGAGTGTTTGGCGCTATGCCTCGAGCTGGAAATCGTGGATGGCGACTGCTCATTTGACGGCGACTGGAACGGTGGCGACGACAACGATGGCAACGGCGATTGGGACGGCGTAGAATGCGACTGTGATCCAATGGACGACACCTTCGTTTGTGTTGAAGACGAAATGGGCAACATTATGCCTTTCCCTGCTTGTCTGGCCGAATGTCTGGGATTGACCATCGTAGATGGCGATTGCTCGTTGGACGGCGAATGGCCAGGTGACGACGACGGCGGCAACGGCGATTGGGACGGTGTAGAATGTGACTG
The DNA here is from genome assembly GCA_020437755.1 of Flavobacteriales bacterium. Classification (GTDB taxonomy): domain Bacteria; phylum Bacteroidota; class Bacteroidia; order Flavobacteriales_D; family Sanyastnellaceae; genus JADFAK01. The sequence continues at coordinate 8,918 of JAGQVX010000125.1, read as the reverse complement.
CGACCCAATGGACGACACCTTCGTTTGTGTTGAAGACGAAATGGGCAACATTATGCCATTCCCTGCTTGTCTGGCCGAATGTCTGGGATTGACCATCGTAGATGGTGACTGCTCGTTCGACGGCGAATGGCCAGGTGACGACGACGGCGGTAACGGCGACGGCGGCATGGGCGGCGGCGATTGTGGTGATTGGGGCGACTTCGATTGCGATTGCGATCCCAATGATGACACCATAGTATGTGTTGAAAACGAAATGGGTGAAATCTTCCCTGCTCCGTTGTGCATTGCTGAGTGTCTTGGATTGCCTATCGTTGACGGCGATTGCTCATTCGATGGCGGTGATGGTAACGGCGACTGGGGTGGCATCGAGTGCGACTGCGATCCGATGGACGAAACCATGGTATGTGTTGAAGACGAGTTTGGCAACATCATGCCTTTCCCTGCTTGTTTGGCCGAGTGCCTCGAATTGAACATCGTTGACGGCGACTGTTCATTTGACGGTGGCGACTGGGGTGGTATCGATTGCGACTGTGATCCAATGAATGACGAAATCGTGTGTGTGGAAGACGTGGATGGAACCATCTACCCTGCTCCTGCATGTATTGCTGAATGTCTTGGACTCACTGTAGTTGACGGCGACTGCTCATTTGACGGTGGCGACTGGGGTGGCATTGATTGCGACTGCGATCCAATGAATGACGAAATCGTATGTGTATCAGACGACGAGGGCAACATCTACCCTGCTCCATTGTGCATTGCTGAATGCCTTGGATTGACTATTGTGGATGGTGATTGTTCTATCGACGGTGGAATGGTTGGAGACGACAACGGCGCTCAAGGCCCTGCGTTCTCATTGGTTGATGCTGACTACAGCGCTTCTATGGGAGAGGGAACCTTGTCTTCGGTTGTGTTGTATCCAAATCCAGCCGGTGACTACACCAACATTTCATTCATAGCAGCTTATGAGATGCTCGTAACCATTCAGGTCACTAACCTGAACGGACAAGTGATCGCAGGCTATCAGTACACTGCGTCGAAAGGCGTACAAAGTGTTAACTTGCCACTTGAAGGACTTGATGCAGGTATTTACATGGTAACCTTGATGAATGCGGATGATACTCCGCTTACTGTTCGGGTAACTAAGTTTTAAAATGTATCAGCAAAAAACAAACGGATCCCGGGAAAGCCGGGATCCGTTTAATACTCATGACCAACTTTGGACCAGGATCAGCTCATTCAGCGTTGTATTGATCGTGACCGAAAAGCTCAGTACTTGTTTTACAAGAAATACTACAGCTTTTTCTTCGGAGTGTGCTACCGGTATGTCCAGGAGCGTGAGAAAACCATGGATCTGATGAATCTTGGATTTGCCAAGGTCATGCTGAACCTGAAAAAGTACGATAAGTCACAGGTTCTGGAGAAATGGATGAAAACGATCATTATTAATGTGGTGATCGATGAATTTAGAAAAACCAAGACGTACAAAGAACACATTACTATTTACGACCAGTCGGCACTGGCCAACATGAATGAAAATGCTACTGAACCCGAATACCGTGGAGAAATACTCGAAGCCATCAATGAAAAGTTGGCTCAGTTACCTCCGGTTACACGTAGTGTATTCAACCTTTATGCTATCGACGGGTTCAAACACAAAGAAATTGCTGTTATGCTCAACATCCCTGAAGGAACATGTCACTGGCACTACAGCAAGGCAAAACAGACGTTAAAAGAACATTTGCAACGACAGTTCAGCATGTAATGGACATGGAAGCGAATTTTAAAGAAGAATATTGGAACGAGGCCCTCCGCGTGTTGGAGGCTGAAGAACGCAAAGAGCGCAATAAAATGCTGTTGCCCTGGGTTGTCTTGGCGGCAGTGCTTTTGATGTGTCTCGGCAGCGCGATCTATATGTTTGCCTTTGCTTCCAACGGACAGGTTCCGGGTCATTCGCAAGATCAGGTTCTGGCTCAGCAACGCGAAGTTTTGTCTCACGGTTTTATTCAGGAAGAGGCACAAGGCCAAATGTCCAATCAGCTCTCTCCATCTCAAAACCACCCAACTGCAACGCACCGCAGTGCATCCACCCATTCGCAAAACAATCATTTGGCGAATACCGGAGAAAATCAGGACAACAACGATTTGGCGAATGCCGGAGAAAACCAGGATAACATCCATTTGGCGAATGCCCAAAATATTACTTCCAACACCGCCAACGTCAAAGTGGTGAACAACCAAGCACAGACCGACAAAAAGGACGGTGACGAGGAGGCTGATCAACAAGCAACCGGCTCTGACAACGTGGAAATTCCCGGAAATGAAGGAACATGGTCCGCTACGAACCCACCCACGGGTGGATTGTTGGTGAATCAAGATACGCAAGACATGCGCGCCACGCTACCCGCTGCGGGTACCTACGCCGGACTGAAAATCGACGCACAACCGGCGCGCGTCATTCGATTCAACAACGGCATTAAGGCCGATGTGAGCTACAAAGGTTTTGACTATCACGCGCCATTTCCCTTCAAAGAAAATGCGTTTTATGTCTTCGCCGGAAACTCATTCCTTACCGGATATGGCAGCCGTAAAGGCGATATCACCTTCAATCCGGAAGTTGGAGTGGGCTATGAGCGCGTATTCGGTCGCCATTGGAGCGCCGATGTGGCCCTGAGCTACTTCCAGGTGGGTGGAATTACACATGCTGCGGAGTTTGCACAAACCGAGCTGGGCTTCGGCTACCACACCACGCTTACGACGATTTCAACGTATAAGCTGCACTTCGCCTATCTGCCCGTTACAGTCAATTGGGATTTTACCAAGCGAAGCGCACTCATCGCCGGATTCGGGGTTGAGGCACTGGTAAACGGATTGAGCGACGTGACCGTCACCGAAATCGACAATTTTTCGGAGCAACAAGTATCGAAAACCCGCGACTGGGGCTATACCAACGGATACCGAACGTTCAATGCCTCGCTGCTGGCGGGCTACGAATTCCGCGTTACCAAGCGGTTTACACTTGGAGCTCAATACCAGTATGGCCTGCGTGAAATCACCAAGGCCAATGTTTACGGACAGGAATTCCGCGACCGGAACAGCAGGTTGCGTGTTTATCTCAAATTCAACATCCAATGATGAAGTTGCGCATTGCACATATCATGATTTTGATCGTGGCCTCGGCTGCACTCGCAGGCTGCTCTAGAAAATCGTTTCCTGAAGAACCAGAGCAACCACAGGCATTGTTCAAGGTTCAGGGCACAATCGATGGTAATCCCATTGCCTTCTCTGCAGGACAGGACGGATACTACCTCTATACCAACTACGAGCATTTTCCGGGAGATCAGTGGCAATACACCGCCGATATGACCCAGACCGACTGCTCCGTTTGTGGCCCATCCCTTCGATGCATCTTATACGGTACAGGAAACGGACCGGGTCTGCCCGACATCAACGAAGTGCTGCAACCCGGCGCGTATGATTTTGCGATAAATGGCCAAATCGGCCATGAGTTTGATTTTTCGGGGATTGCCAATGGGATCTTTGACAACTATATTGCCGTTGACGGATACGAACTACAAGGAGAGCAGCATTACTACACCACCAATAATGCCTTTCTGAACATAGCGTTCCTCGTGGTCAATGAACCGTTTTTTTGTCCCACGACCATTGGTCTGGACATGCAGACACTCAACTGTGAAGACGAGCATCACACCATTAGTGCATTTCGCATGAAGGTGGAAAACGATGAAGTGGAGGTATATGCTCCACAACACCTTTTAGAAATGGGAGTGCCGGTAGCATGGTATGGCGATAATTTCTCCGAGCCCTTGCTTATTACTGATGGCCCCGGACCCTATGAATTTAATATCCCTGCTATGGGAGCGATCACAGCAATCCCTGCCGGAGAATCACTGGACAGTCCGTCGTATGTATGCGAGCGGGTAATAGCGGCGACTGGCGATGAGTACACGTGTGAGGAATTTGATTTTGAGATTCGCTCCTCAGTGGTAGATGCTGATCAACAGTTCACCCTATTGTACACCGATGAGAACGGTGAAGTTTACACCACATCAGGTTCATGCGGCACTTTCTTCACGCAGCCCATAGAATCGTGGATTGAAGTGAGCAATATCGAAGACTTTTCCACCAACGAAAACGGTGATCCTACACGTAAGTTTACCCTTACCGGTGATTGTTTGCTGCAAAACCTGTACAATCCATTGGATATCGTGCAACTCATCGGACTGTCAGCCGAGATTGCCGTGGCGTACCCTGAATAGTCGGTAGTGGAATTACTCCGTGTCGAGGATTCTGAAGTGACATCCTTTTTCGTTGAGGACCATCTCGACCACGTCCCACACAATGAGTTGAGCGAGCATATCTTCCGTATGCCATTTATTGAGTCCGGTAATGCGTGAAATGCGCGAAAATCCGAGCTTCTCATTCTTCTGAAACGCGTCGAATAGCTGCTCTTTTTGTTCGTCGTATTCGAATTGAGTAGTGTTCCGCTCTTCTTCATGCTGCCACACCTTCAAGGTGATGCCGTTGGCCTTGATGTTCTTGTCGGCCTGTCGCATATAGGCAATCCATTTCCCTTCATCATTCTCAGCGCGGTGGGGCCTGGTGTGGGAAGGTTCAACAACGATTTCCAGCACTGGCAAATAATTCACCCACCATATTTGCGAACTTAAAGCAATTGCCGGCTTGCAGTACATTTCAGCAGCCTGCTCAATGACATGCAACTCCTCCTCTGCCCTCACCCCGCATATGGTACCATTGTCTTTTACTCCGATTAGCAATCTGCCTCCATCGGTATTGGCGAATGCCACCAGCGTGCGCGCAATCTTTCGTGCATCATCGACCCGCATCTTAAAGTCCTGACACTGGTGCTCCCCTTCTGATATCAATCGCTCAATCCACGACATGGTGCAATGTTGATCCTGCTAACACATTAATGCCCCGAAACGTTCGCCAACGTCATCAGGTCTACCGCCACTTCTTCCGCTATGCTTCCCGTACCCGCCAAGCGCTCCACAACCTGGAAGGTCTCTCCCGAACAGCTATTTCCGGCTGGCTCCCATAGTTCAACAATCCAGTACGCTGATACAGCGCGCTTATCGGGCTGAGAGCGTGCCGTCCAAAGGCAACTGCTCTCCACCACTTTTACCCAACGCTCATATTGCGCGTCGGACAAGGGTTGAATTATATGTTCGTCGACCTCAACGCGTGTGCCCATGCCTGAGGTATGCGGTGTAAGCACCTTGTACTCCATATAATAACCCGATGGACTATCGCCAAAGCGCAGCAGTCTGGTTGTCTTTCCACTAATGTAGCGCGCCCGGTAAGTAGTGTAGCTCAACTCGGATAGAACCGGTTCCTTGATGTCCAGCAGAGCAGCTTCTTCCAGCTTGACCCGCTGCAGATTTGCCTGATACTTATAGTTTTCATCCAGAATCTTTTGGTTGACCGAACACTTGCATTCCGGCGTGGAATGGCACGAGGCAAGAAACACGCCGACCAACACGATAATTCCCCATTGCTGCATGGCACTTCGAATTTGAAGAGGCTAACTTAGTAATTCAAAAGCACACGACCATCCTCGTGGTAATCTCCCTACTTTTGCCGCATGGAAGCCGCCGAGTTTTACCATGCATCACGCGTTATTCCCCTGCTCGACACGCGCTCACCCGCTGAGTACGAAGAGGGGCATATCCCGGGTGCTCTTTCGTTCCCGCTTTTCTCCAACGACGAGCGCGCACTGGTGGGTACCACCTATAAGCGACAAGGCAAAGATGAGGCGGTGAAGCTGGGACTTGAACTGGTGGGCCCAAAGCTTAAATTGTGGGTGGAGCAGGCCCAGGAAATCGCTCCGGCAAAGGAACTGGCCCTGTACTGTTGGCGAGGGGGCATGCGCAGCGGCAGCATGGCGTGGTTGCTCCAAACCGCAGGCTTTCGTGTGCACCGGCTCCAGGGAGGGTACAAAGCCTACCGCACCTGGATGCGCGACCAATTTCAAAAACCTGCTCAATTGAGGTGTATAGGTGGCATGACGGGGACCGGCAAAACAGCCATTCTGCATGCCCTTCGTGAACGCGGTGAGCAAGTTTTGGATCTGGAAGGTATCGCTCGGCATTATGGTTCGGCCTTCGGGCATATTCACTCCGAAGGTCAGCCCACAACGGCACACTTCAACAATCTGGTGCTGGAGCAATGGCTTACCCTTGATCACCGCAAACGGGTGTGGGTAGAGGATGAAAGCAAGCATATTGGCAAGGTGTGGCTCGATGAAGGCCTGTTTCAAGCGGTCAAAAGCGCTCCGTTTATTCTGCTCGAAACATCCATGGACGATCGGGTAAAGTGGTTGTGTGAAATGTATGGAAGCACCTCTATTGAGGCCTTGAAGGAAGGGTTTACGAAAATCGGAAAGCGCCTGGGGCCGCAACATGTAAAGGCTGCCTGCGCATTTCTCGATCAGGGCGACCTGGCATCGGCGGCGCGCATTGGATTGGAATATTATGACAAGTCTTACGGGCATTTATTGGGCATGCGCCAAATGGATTACCGCAAATTGAACATTGCCGGCAAGACGCACCAGGAATCGGCTCAGATGCTGTTGGACGAAATCACTGAGAATGGATAACGAGATAAAATTGACTTCGCTCTCCAAAGGAGCGGGATGCGGCTGCAAAATGGCACCGGCAGATCTGGAAGCCGTGCTGTGCAATGTCAACAGTGGCAACACCTTCCCCAACCTCATCGTAGGTAGAAGTACGGCCGACGATGCAGCCGTTTTACTGTGGGGCGAGGACGGTCGGGCTATTATCAGTTCCACCGATTTTTTCACTCCCATTGTGGATAATCCCGATCATTTTGGGCGCATAGCGGCTACCAACGCCATCAACGACATTTATGCCATGGGAGGCAAACCGCTCATGGCCGTGGCGATCCTCGGATGGCCATTGGAGAAGCTGGGAGCCGCCATGGCCGGGACCGTAGTTGAAGGTGCCCGCCAGGTGTGCGAGTCGCTGGGGATTCCGCTTGCGGGCGGTCACAGTATAGATATTGGTGAGCCCGTATTTGGATTGGCCGTCACCGGGGAGGTGCATCGTGATCACTTGAAAACCAACAGCGGGGCTCAGGAGGGAGATGTGTTATTTCTGACGAAACCCCTGGGGACGGGCATTGTTTCCACTGCTCAAAAGCGCGGGATGGCGCAGCCGGAGCATGTGGAGTTCATTACCCGGCTCATGTGTCAGCCCAACCACATCGGCGCGCAACTGGGCACCGTAGCGGGCGTGCATGCCATGACCGATATTACCGGATTTGGCTTTATGGGACACCTCATTGAGCTCTGTGAAGGATCGAAGGTGGGCGCTGAAATCCAGGCTGCGCAGGTTCCCCATTTGCCGAATGGCATGCTGGAAACCTACCTCAATAACTTCGTGGTGGCCGACAATACATTCCGGAATTTCAAGGCTTACGGACATAAAATCTCCGCCATGTCGGCCCGCAACATGCAGGTATTGTGCGATCCACAAACGTCGGGAGGGTTGTTGATTGCGGTGGCTCCGGAAGATTCCAATACGGTTTCAAACCTTCTCGCTACCAATGATTTACATGCTCAGCCAGTCGGCAAATGTGTAGCCGCTTCAGAAAAACCGGTTCTCGTAATTGAGGGTTAGCCCATGTGAAATTGTATATTGATCAACAGAACCCTAACACATGAAGATTCGGATTATTGCAGGTGTGTTGTGCCTTATGGCCGTGCTGGGAGTGCATAAAAATGTACACTTGCCGCAGCCATCGTTCGACCAAACAGCTCAGCATTTGGCGAATGCCGTACTACCTGCAACACCTGCCGCACAAGCCCCCGAATGGAACCGCCCCGGACATCTTTCACGTGTCTTGATATTGAACCCTTAGGGCTGTCGCACCACTAACCGACGGTGGTGTCCCAATGAAGAAACCATATCATAAGTCCCTGTAGGCAAGGAAGATACATCCATCCTTAACGTAGTACCCGTCACGGCAATCTGGCCCATTTCACGACCGGAACCGTCTAAAATGGTAAGAAATTCGCCCACGAGCATGTCGTTGACCACGATGGTGACGTAGTGTGAAGCCGGCACCGGAAACACCCGCATGGCCGAAAGAGGATCCGTTTCCCGCACCGATTGCCCTTCCGTGCTCCACTCCAAAATTTGAATGCCCCCCACATTGGAATCGTAGGGAATGCCCAGCGGATTATTGACGTAGGACAACACAACGGCGTTGTTCCAAACATCCACACCCCAGCAGGCAATATTGTCGCCCAGATTCACGTATTGCCCCACCAGGTGCTCCTCATCGGGACTGCTGATATCGTACACGAGCAACTCGCTATCGGCGCCCGACATGAACAGGAGGTTTTGGCTGGGCAAGATCACCAACTGATTGCTGTGACCATCGCGGCCATCCCAGTTATCGGGCAGGCAATTCCATGGATTGTACCAGTTGTAATTGGTCATGTTCTCCACATCCGTGACTTCGACGATATCCAATCCGCAGTAATCCACCGGCACAAAGCACAAATCACCCAGCACCTTGCAATTATTGTAAGCCGATTGTGCGGTGCTTTCAATTCCCTCATTGACGTACATGCCCACTTCCTCGGGGTTGTACGGATCGGTCATGTCGATGGCTCGCAGTCCGCCGGCATCATAGCACACAAAGAGGATGTGATCACGATAGTCGAGACCGCGCGCATTGGGCACGGAAAACAGTCCCGGAGGCTCCGGAAAATCCACAAATGGCAGGATGTGCGAGACAAACACCGGCTGGGATTCATAGCTGATATCGAGGGTAATAACCCCGCTGTCCATGGCCCCAATAAAGGCCAGCGTGTCATGGACGAGCACCACCGCGGCGCCCTGATTGTAATC
>JAGQVX010000124.1 GCA_020437755.1 Flavobacteriales bacterium | reverse complement strand
GTGCAATGACGAATGGTGACTGATCCGTCAATATCGGAAGTCACCATGTTTCCTTCGTTTATGGTGTTGTTCTCTATCAGACAGTTATTCATCGTAATAGAGCTATAGGCACCACCCTTTATTGCAGTTCCACTGCGGGAAACGCAATCGAAGAACCTACAATTATTGACAACCACCGATCCCGATATGTCTACGTAAATGGCGCTGGATGCATAAGTGCTTGAGGCGGTAGGATCAAAGTAGGATTCCTGTAAAACAAGTCCGTTGATCGCCACATTTTCTCCCATTACACTGAGCAGGTTGTTGGAGTTATCATTGTGTGCGGAGGTACCAATTTCTCCTGATATAATGGTGGGGTATTTCGACCAATCTCGCTGAGATCTGATCAGTTCATCACCCTTGAATCCACCGTATATCGAGACGCCGGCGGGCACCTCGAAGAATTCGAGGGGATTGTCTGTTGAAGAAGGATAATAGGTCCCTTCGGCAACCCAGATCTCATCACCATCGGTTGCAGCGGCGAGAGCTTCGTGCAGATTCGCAAATGCGGTTTGCCATGATAGTCCATCTCCAAGCCACTCTGTTGCGTCAGCATCTACATAAATAGTTTGGGCAGTAGTAAGATAGGTCGTTAAAATCAGGGCGGTTGCAATCAGGAAATTTTTCATCTTTTCGGTTGTATCATTACGCGAACAAGTTCAATACAAAGTACCATCATCGCTCGCCGTTCCTTTTCACCCATTGGGGTGAATTGTAGAGGTGTTGTGGCATGCGCCAAATGGATTTTTCACGTACGCGTGCAGGTTATACCCATGCGTTTTCATTTGGGCTAATCGCTTGGTAAACATGCTTTAGCCCGTATCTTTGTGCCCCTCAATTGAGGTAATTGTCCATTTGCCGAATGGCTGAAAAAATGCAACATACAACACACTGACGCTATGAAAATTACTACAGGATCACGAGTTACTTTGATCTATCAATTGATGGTAGATGGCTACGACGGGGAAGTATGGGAAGAAGTCACAGCCGATGAACCCCTCACCCTTACCGTAGGAGAAGGCGAAATGCTTCCCAAATTTGAAGAATCACTCCTCAATCGCGAGGCCGGACACCGCTACCGCATTATGATTCCCTGCGATGACGCCTATGGACCTGAGAATCCGGATGCCATATTTGAATTGCCCAAAAGTGCTGTGTCGCTCGAAGAAGGTGCCGATGATGAGGATTTTATGGAAGGAGAAGTGGTATCGTTTACATATGAAGGGCGCGACCTGTACGGCATTGTGACGCGCTATGACCTGCAGCATGTGGAAGTGGATTGCAACCATCCTTTTTCGGACGAAGACTTATACTTTAATATTACCATTTTGAATGTGGAATAGTGGGACAGGTTTGAAGTGAAGATTGCCCCGAAATATGGAATCCGGAAACAATAAAAGTATGTTAAATACCGATGGAAGAACGGGCAGAATCAAAGTGTAACTTATTTCTTTGCCGTCGGTCTAACAATCATGCAACGTTTTGCGAGAAACGGGTCATTAACACACAACTTTAATCATCGTATTTAACCAACCATCATGAAAAGACTTCTGTTAGCCTTGCTAACGATGTGCTGGATTGCAGGTACTGCACAGCAAAAACACACCATCAGCGGATCGGTAAAGGACGCAACTACCGGAGAGGAGCTGATAGGTGCTTCGGTTTATCACATGCCTTCTTCATCGGGTGCTACTACCAATGTTTATGGGTTTTATTCGCTCAGTTTGCCATCCGGCAAATACGAACTCACCGTATCCTACATTGGATATGATACCCGCAAATTGCAGGTGGATCTTGCCGAAGATGTGAAGATGGATATTGAACTCACTCCAACGAGCGTAGAGATTGGCACTGCAGTAATTGAAGGAGAAAACGATGCTGTTGAGAATGTGGAGGGCGTGGAAATGTCCAAGGTTAAAATGAGCATGGAAGCCATCAAGAAAATTCCGGCTTTTATGGGAGAGGTGGATGTGATCAAGGCCATTCAAATGCTACCGGGTGTTCAAACGGTAGGAGAGGGAAACAGCGGTTTCTACGTGCGCGGAGGTGCAGTGGATCAAAACCTCATCCTGCTCGATGAGGCGGCTGTTTACAATGCATCCCACCTCCTTGGATTTTTCTCGGTTTTCAACTCCGACGCGATTCGCGATGTGCAATTGTACAAAGGCGGAATTCCATCGCGTTACGGGGGACGATTATCGTCGGTGCTGGATATTCGCATGCGGGAAGGAAACATGAAAACCTACTGTGCCGAAGGCGGGGTGGGTACCGTGGCCAGCCGTCTTACCCTCACCGGACCTATTGTCAAGGACAAAGGAGCCTTTTTGGTATCGGGAAGGAGAACATATGCCGATGTGTTCCTGAAATTGTCAAACAATGAAGCGCAGCGAAATACCAAGTTGTTTTTCTACGACTTCAATGCAAAAGCCAACTATAAACTGGGCGAGAACGACCGCGTATACCTTTCGGGATATTTCGGTCGCGATGTTTTCGGATTTTCCGACTTGTTTCGAATAGAATGGGGAAACGCTACCGGTACTGCCCGATGGAATCACGTATACAGCAACAAGCTGTTCTCCAATCTGACATTTATATACTCCAACTTTGATTATTCCCTGAGCCAGGATGTGTCGGACTTTGGCTTTTTGTGGGAGTCGAATATTGAAGACATTTCGTTGAAGTATGATTTTACCTATTACCTCAACCCCAACAATACCCTGGAATTTGGAGCCATAGCCACCAAGCGAAAAGTGAATCCCGGATTTGCACGCGGTACCGGCGAGAACTCGGTGATAGGGGAGATTCGTGTTCCTGAAAACAACGCACTGGAAACCGGGTTATATGTTTCAAATGAGCATAGCATCACCGATTGGCTCACCGCAGTGTACGGATTGCGATGGTCTACATTCTCCAATATGGGACAAGCCACGCAATGGTCGTATGACGCCGCGTATAATCCGGTGGATTCAACGGTTTACGACAGTTGGGATATCTACAATACATACAACAACCTGGAACCGCGATTGGGCATGAACATTCGCTTGAGTAAGAACCAGTCCATTAAGGCCAGCTACAACCGTACCGCCCAGTACATTCAACTGGCGTCCAATGGTACATCTTCTTCTCCCCTCGATATTTGGTTCCCTTCATCGCCCAATGTGAAGCCACAACGCGCTGATCAGGTTGCGCTGGGGTACTTCCAGAATTTTATGGACAATACCATAGAAGGAAGTGTTGAGGTGTATTATAAAAAGATGGACAATGCCATTGACTTTAAGAACCACGCCGAGCTGCTGCTCAATCAACACCTTGAGGGAGAGCTTCGATTTGGTGAAGCGCGGTCATACGGTTTGGAGTTCATGGTGCGCAAGCAGCAGGGTCGCGTATCCGGATTGGTGAGCTATACCCTCGCTCGCACCGAAAAACTCATTCCTGATGTAAGTCCCGACTGGTATCCTACCAAGTATGATAAGACGCATGATATTTCATGTTTGCTCTCGGTACAAATCACCGATCGCCTCACAGCTGGGGTGAACTGGGTGTATAGTACCGGCGCGGCAGTAACAATGCCTACCGGACGATTTGAATACATGGGCGAGTTGGTGCCTGTGTACAGTGATCGCAACGCTGCCCGTATGCCGGCCTACCACCGCGGAGACATCTCCATTGCCTGGGCATCGAAGCAAAAGCCGGAACGCAAGTGGGAAGGTGAGTTGATTCTATCGGTGTATAATGTGTACTACCGCAAGAATCCGTACGCCATTAATTTCCGACAGGATCCTGATAATCCCAATGAGGCCTATGCTGAAATGACTTATCTGCTTCCGATACTTCCGGCCATTACGTACAACTTTAAAATATGTAAGTAATGCGACGACTGATAGCTTTTTCATTTGCCCTTGTGGCCTTGCAGTCTTGTACTGAACGTATTGACATTGAGCTCAATGATGACAACACCCAACGCCTTGTGGTAGAGGGATGGATTTCCGACCAGGAGCGCCGCCATGAAGTGGAATTGTCGCTTACCACCAGTTATTTCTATGAGCAGGAGGCTCCACGTGCTACCGGCGCAGTGGTAACCATCAGCAACGAAGAGGAATCATGGACCCTGACCGAAGACGAACCCGGTATTTACCGTACACCGCTCATTGCACCTCCCGCGGCACAATGGTATACGTTGGAAGTTCAGTACCAGGGTGAAACCTATACCGCAACCTCCTGGATGCGCCCTGTTGCCCCCATCGATAGTCTGTATGTCCGGAATTTCGACCCCTACGAAGAGTATGGCATTCCCGATGATCCCTACTACAGTGTGCGCTTGTGGACGCAAGAGCTTGCCGGACAAGGGGATGCATATATGTGGAAGACCTTCGTCAATAATGATCCGGTAAGGGATACGCTGCGTGAATTGAGCTTTGTGACCGACGGATTGTATGACGGCGTGTACGTAGCCGACATTGAAATCGATTACCTCGATATTGAAACGGAAGCTCAGATTGGAGACACCGTATTTGTAGAACAATGGAACATAGGGACGGAAGCCTATGATATCTTTGTGGGTATCATGAACGAAACGGCCTGGAACGGCGGTTTGTTTGACTCACCCCCTGCCAATGTTCAAACCAACATGAGTAATGGAGCTTTGGGATATTTTGGCGCCGCCGGATTGTCTGTCAAGCAAACCATCATCACCGAATAATGAATGATCGTCGCAATGAAAAGAATATTATTTGTCCTATCGGGTCTGGCACTACTCACGGGCTGCACCGAGCGCATCGACCTCGAACTCAATGACGAAGACGCGCAGCGCTTGGTTGTGGAAGGTTGGGTCACCGATGAGCTGAAGCCTCAGGAGGTGAAACTCACCCTCACCACAAGCTACTTTTATACCGAGGCAGCTCCACGTGTTTCGGGCGCTACAGTTACCATTTCCGATGGCACCAACACCTGGAACCTTACTGAGGACAATGAAGCGGGAATTTACCTTTCGGATCCCTTCGCAGGTGAGGCCATGGAAACCTATACCCTCAACATCAATTACAACGGCGAAAATTACTCAGCTTCAAGTACGTTGCGGCCTACAGCGCCCATTGACAGTTTGGCGGTAGTGGTGTTCGATCCGGCTGAGGAGTTTGGAATTCCCATTGACCCATACTACAGCGTGCGTTTGTGGAGTCAGGAATTGCCCGGGGTGGGTGATTCGTATTTGTGGAAGCTGTGGGTAAACGACGAGCCCGTGCGCGACACCCTTACGGAGTTGACTATTACGACCGACGAATTGTTTGATGGCTGGTACGTTGCCGATGTTGAAGTGCACAATTTGCAGATCAACGAAGAGGCTTTTCCCGGAGATACGGTGACGCTGGAACAGTGGAATATCGGGTACGAGGGGTATCAGGTCTTTTTCGGCATTGCCAACGAAACCGCGTTCAACGGCGGCTTGTTTGACGCTCCCCCGGCCAATGTGGAGACTAATTTGAGCAATGGCGCTTTGGGATATTTCGGTGCTGCCGGTGTGAGTCGGAAGAGCGCTGTGATTGTGGAATAGGCCGCAGGGTTTTATAAGTACAGGCCATTCGGCAAATGGCAAATGGGCCGGGATTGCCAAGAGGTGATTCCAGTCTGGTTTATTAACCTGGCATGGTTTACCACTTGCTGAAACAAATGCCGAAGCAGGGCGTTATTTTGTCAAATTTGGCTCTTATGGCAAAAGCAAAGCACACCAAATCCAGAGGTAATCTCGTCATGAATATTAGCACGGTTGTGGGCATCACCCTGGTGTTGACTACCGTGGGATTGATGGCCATGTTGTTCCTCCTGGCCCGTGGTATCGGAAACGAATTTAAGGACGGGCTAATGGTACAGGTGATGCTCGATGACGGATTGAAAGACGCCGATGCGCAGCTCATTCGCAAGGAGCTCGATGTAAAGCACTACACCCGAACAGTAGAGTATATTTCAAAAGAGGAGGCCTTGCGCATGGAGACGGAGCGCCTGGGTGAAGATTTTATGAATATCCTTGACGAGATCCCTTTTCCGGCGTCGTTTGATGTACGTGTGTTACCCGAATACACGCACCCCGATAGCGTGGAGTGGATTGCGGGGGAAATGCAGGCCATGCAGGGCGTGGATCAAGTGATTTACCACGCGGAGAAGTTTGGCAAAGTCAATGAGAATATGGGCAAGATCAGTCTGGGATTGGGCATCTTGATGGTATTGCTGCTCTTTATTGCTGTAGCCCTCATTAACAACACCATTCGCCTGTCGGTTTTTGCCCGAAGATTCATTATCAAATCCATGCAACTCGTGGGTGCCACCAACTCATTTATCCGCGGACCGTTCATTCGGCAGATGGTGTGGCTGGGTGTGGTTTCGGCGTGCATCGCGGTGGGATTGATCAGCGGATTACTGTACGCGCTACGCCATGATTTTCCGGAAGTTCCCGAGTTGTTGTTGGCCGACCAATCTTTTCTCATTTTGGTAGGATTGATTGTGCTCATGGGCATCCTGATCTCGTGGTTGAGTACCTATTTGGCGGTATCGCGCTTTATTCGCAGAAGTCAGGATCGGCTTTATTAAGGCTTTCTCACAATAATTAACGATTGGGGTTTCTATATTTGTCCCTGAATCACAACCCATGAGCAACGAAAAAATGCAACTTCAGTTCGCCTTCGAGAAGCGAAACTATATCCTCCTCCTCATTGGAGTGGTAGTGGTCATCTTGGGATTTACCCTTATGAGCGGCGGAGGCAGCGACGACCCCAATGTATTCAAGGGCGACTATGAGCTGAGCGATGCATCGTTTGAGCAAATGACCAACGAGTTTGAAGTTGCTTCCGATATCACGTCCAAGCTGGAGCCGCTGCGCAACCAGACTTTTGGAGGGGAGAAGGAATTGATGGAAGCTATTCAGGGGAAACTCACTCCTCAAGAGTACGACCACAATTATTTCAGCATTCGGTCGGCTACGGAGATTCACGCCGACATTTTCAATGCCCGCCGAATAACCATTGCCCCCATCATTGTATTGCTCGGTTATGCCTTCATTCTGTACGCCATTATGTGGAAGCGTCGTGAAGGACAGCCTGTTTAAGGGTAAATCCTACAAATGCGGCGTTCAGCACCATTACATTTGTCCTTCAACCGGTAGGGTATGACATTACTTGAAGCAATTATTCTTGGCATTATTCAGGGACTCACGGAGTTTTTGCCCGTCAGCAGCAGCGGCCACCTGGAATTGGGAAAGGCTTTGTTTGGCGGAGATCAGATTCCGGAGGAGAGTCTGTTGTTCACCGTCATGGTTCACGCCGCTACGGCGCTTTCGACTATTGTAGTGTATCGCAAGGATATAGTCCAGCTCATTGGAGGAGTATTGAAGTTCAAGTGGAATGACGAAATGAAGTACGCGTTGTTCATTGTCATCTCCATGATTCCCGTGATGATTGTTGGTCTGTTTTTCGAAAAAGAAGTTTCGGCTCTTTTTGATGGGCGTATTGTATTGGTAGGATGTATGTTGTTGGTAACCGCCACGTTGCTGTTTCTTACGCATCGTGCCACGCACCGCGAAGGCGTGATTGACGCACCCAAGGCCGGAATCATTGGCGTAGCTCAGGCTATCGCCATACTTCCCGGTATCAGTCGCTCGGGCTCCACCATTGCCACCTCCTTATTGTTGGGAGTGAGCAGGGAGCGCGCCGCCCGTTTTTCGTTTCTCATGGTGCTTCCCCCAATTTTGGGCGCTGCCTTGCTCAAGACGATGGACTTTTTCGAGTCGGGTACCCAAGTTTCTACTATTGACATTACCCCCCTTGTGGCAGGCTTCGTTGCCGCGTTCGTCGCCGGCGTATTTGCTTGTAGATGGATGGTACGCATTGTCAAGCAAAGCAAACTCAGCTATTTTGCGCTGTACTGCGCCATTGTTGGTGTTGTGGCGATAAGTGTTGGGGTTTTGGTTGGATAATGGGGGTATAGCTCGAATTTTTAAGGAAAGGGGTTTTTTGGAATTGAAAATTCATTATGAAAAATTCAAAATGCCCGCCAACTAACCGGTGGCTGAGCGGAGTCGAAGTCAAATCAACGACCGGTTATTCTTTATTCACTGGTTTATCCCTCTTTATCATGTTCTAAATTTACCGGTTCTTCCAAATCTCACCGGTGGCTGAGCGGAGTCGAAGCCATATTTTCGGATAAGGCTACACCACACCTTATACTCGTTTCGACTGCGCTCAACGACCGGTTCCTCCAAAACTAACCGGTGGCTGAGCGGAGTCGAAGCTGAATTTTCTAGGAGGGCTGAATCACGCGATCTTGTTTATTTAACAGCGACAAAAAAAGGGCAGTCGGGAATTTCACCTGACTGCCCTGGAATATCATTTGGCGGATGCCTACTTCACTTGAGCCATGCCTTCACGGGCAATAATGAGCTCGGCACGACGGTTGTCTTTATGCTGGTTGTTGTCGCAACGGTGCTGGTCATCGCAATTATTGACCAGTTGTTGCTCACCATGCCATGCGATCACCACGCGTTTCTTGTCGATCCCTTTCCACACCATGTATTTCAGCACTTCAAAGGCGCGTTCCATACTGAGTGCGTCGTTATAGGCATCGGTGCCGCGCGCGTCACAGTGGGCGTCGATAAAGAGCATCGCTGATTCATCAGACTTAAGCTGGGCAACTACGTCATCGAGGACGGCAGAGGCCTTAACACCTACATAAGACTCGTCAAACATGAAGTACACTAAGTCCGCATCACCCATTTGACGTGCTTGATTGAACAGCATCATCAATGTACTTTCGTCATACAGATCGGTACCTGTGATGTAGCGTCCGTCGGGATCCAGTTTACGAAGCATGTCTTTGAATTTGAGCCATTCGCTCAACTCATCAGGCGAAAGGTTCTTTGTATTGTTATTGGTGCCGGTAGACTTGGCTTGTTTATCGAATACTTCCATTGAAAGTTCCGAATCATCAACAACTTCTTCAATCACCGGATAAACCTCAAGTGTGCCCAGATCTGCGATTTCCTCGTCGATCATTCCCGGGATTTGGAATTTTGTAATCGGCTGCGAAGTCTCAAACGCGTCACTTACCATAAATACCTCAAAACGCTCACCGGCCGCACCTTTGATGCTGAACATGCCTTTGTCGTCAAGAGCTGCGATTGATTCAGTGCCGTCTGACATATTGACTACGCGAATTTGCTCGCCCACCAAGGGACGGTGGTTAACCGAATTCATAAGCACACCCACAACTGTTTGATGCGTGTAGGTTTTAGTGGCAGCCTGAGCAGCGGCTTCCGCAGCTTTAGCGGCAGCAGCTTTGGCAGCGGCTTTGGCGGCTTCAGCATCGGCCATGGCCTGTTTCATTTCAGGACTTACTTCACCGATACCTGTTCCTAGATTGTGATAGGTGTCAATAATGGGGTTGTCAATTTGCACTTGAAAAACCGCTTTGTCCGTGTCGAATTCCTCATTGGTCATGAAGATTTCAATGAGTTCACCTTCGGCAACCTGGATTGAGAACGAGTCGTGGTCGTCCAGACTAGCATACTCTTCGGTTCCGGAGTTGTTGGCGACGATGCGAATCTTTTCTCCTTCAAGAGATCGGGAAACACCGTTGATCTTGATCGTACCGGCAAGGATTTGATTCATAATCTCTAGAGTAGAGAAGAAATAAATGTCATCACTACCCTTACCACTGCGGTTAGAAGCAAAATATCCAGTTTCTTCTCCGGCTTCGTACTGAATAGAGAAGTCGTCATGTCGGGTATTAATGGGAAATCCCAAATTCACAGCCGTAGACCAGTTGCTTCCCTGAGGATCTACCTTAAAAATATCCTGACCGCCCAAACCGGCATGTCCGTTTGAAGAGAAGAACAGGCTACCATTCTCAGCCACGAATGGAAACATCTCATCTCCTTCAGTATTCACTTCACTTCCGAGGTTGATTGGATCACTCCAGGTGCCATTTTTCCATGTGCAGCGATAAATATCGGTACCACCATATCCACCTTTCATGTTACTCACGAAATACAATTGCTCACCATCGGGCGAAACGGCTGCGTGTCCTGTGGAGTACTCGTCACTGTTGAAATCCATTTCAGACACAGCGCTCCAGACTCCATTTTCAAGGGTGGACATAAAAATTTTCAGGTTCACATTTCCGTTGTCGTCGAGTACAGGTTTGCCGCGCTTGATGTTATTTCGAGTGATGTACATGGTTTGACTGTGCGGGTCAAAATACACCGGTCCGTCGTGATATTTGGAATTAACGTCGCCCTGAACAAGGCGTGCATTCACAAATTCGTCGTTTTTATTACGCTCGCACGAGTATATATTCAAAAACGGGTCGTGTTCACCCTGAGCATCAATGGCCATTTCCTCATTCACACCGGCGGCGCAGAACAAGTATTGGTCATTAAAGTGGCATACGCCAAATGCAGGACGATCGGAATTCATTTGCAGCTTTTGCACCCTGTACTTGAGGGAGTCGGCACGCAAATCATGATAATAATAGGGGTCCTGAATGTGGCTTTGAGCTCGTGAATCATTGGGCATTTCATTGGCAAACTGGGCATACCAGTACACAGCTTCATCGTATTGTCCCAGGCTCTTCAATGCTTCTGCATAGAACAGCTTATCCTGCGGGTTGGTATCATCGAGTTCAAGTGTTTTCGAATACCACGTGGCGCAGTTTTCAAGATCACCCATGCGGCGGTATGTGGTAGCGATCTTTCGCAATACCTTCACATTCAGTTCA
>JAGQVX010000123.1 GCA_020437755.1 Flavobacteriales bacterium | reverse complement strand
GAATATAGAGATAAACCAAGGTGATCAGCAGCACGATGCAAGCAACAATAATCACAAAATTCAGCATGCGTGTGGACTGGAATTGTTCAGCCTCTCGATCGGCCTTGTGCGATAGTTCCAGGTATCTGACAATGGCCATATGATGACTGCGTGCCTGATCAATCAAAGCTATCCGCAGGGAGTCAAAAGAGAGTTTTGAGGTGTCGCTCCATTCATCTTTTACCTTGTTCAATTCGACCAATTCGTAATACAGTGATGAATACAAAAAAGCATTCTTGAAGTCCCCCTCCTTTTCATACAGATCCGACAACTTCTTGTATAATTCGCCGGTTACCGGACAAAAGGACTCTTCATTGGTGGTTTGTACGGCTTCGCGCAAGACCAATATAGCTTCGTTCGTTCTCTTTTGTCCAAGGTAGGCATTCGCCAAATCCAAACTCAACCGCTCAAAATCACAATTTGTCGTCAACCGACCAATTTCTCTCCCCAACTTGGCGTAAAAAATCGAAGAGTCGATACTTATTAACTGATAATCCTGACTGATATGACTATAACACTGTACCATTCCGGCACTGTCCTGCTGCGTGGAATAATCCAATAGTGCGAGCTTCGCATACCTGATTCGCGCATCAACGGAGTCGGGCGGATAGGTGAGAAGCAAACCGCGTAGGAAGTCGGCCCGCGACTTGGAAGGCCCCTGCTGGATCATATAAGGACGGGCTTTCTCGAATTCCAAAAGGGCAGATAGGGTGTCTTCAAAATACAGATTGAGCAAAGCGAGGTTGTGGTGTGATACAGCCGATAGCCGTGCATCTCCCACTTGGTCGGCTAGCAACGCAGCGCGATGGTGGTAGTAGGTTGCCGAATCCCACTTATTCAACAGCGAATACCCAACCGCAATAACCTGATAACCTTCCACACGGGCGCTAGCCCCAATCGAATCACGAAGCAATTCCTTTTCACGCTCAATAGCCTTGGCTGGCTGACTCCAAAGCATTTGCTTGTTTTCAGCATGAGCGCGTGTAGCTTCATCTGTTTGCCCATATGAGACACATGGCAGCATCAGAATGAATACACCAAATACAAACAGTGCACGCGAAGCGAGGCACATAGGGGAGAGTCTTTTAGTTCCTAGCGTCAGTCAGGTTCCGCCGAAATTAACCTGATCTGCCTGATCCACAATTGACTATGCTGCTAAACTTTTCAACAAATGTCGATCTCGAGAAATTCAGGTTTCCCGGAAAACTTGATCCAACCGGAAAGTGGGGGCAAAAAAAAGACCGTTGGATTGCCAACGGTCTTTCTTTATCTCAAAGATATTTTTTAGTGGTTAACAGCGTCTTTCGCGTCTTCCACCATTTCTTTTCCAGCTTCAATAGCTTCTTCGCCAGCTTCAACAGCTTCAGTTGCCAAAGAATCAGCAGTTTCCATTGCCGATTCAGCCGCATCGTGAGCAGCGTCCATAGCGTCGTGAGCAGCGTCTTGTGCTCCTTCAGCAGCTTCTTGAATTGTGTTGCCCGCTTCTTCAGCTTTTTCCTGGGCTTGTTCACATGCGGTCAACATAGCAACCGGTGCAAGTGCAAATAATATTTTTCTCATGATCAAGGTATTAATACGGCGCAAAGATGCAATAATTATTATTATTCCAAGGGGTTTTAAAATTCTTGTTCTGGATTTTTTCAGCGGGTGTTTGTTGGTAAACTCACCGGCCGGGAAGAAAGATTAAATTATCATGTGCCGGTAGTTCACCCACTATTCCTAATTCGATCAGGTTTCCCGGTAACTCCTTGCCCTTGTTGAGTTTATGAAGAGAATAGCCCTGGGAGCAAATCCAGTCCACCATTTGACGGATGTCTCCTCCTTCCAACTTCCGATCGTCATCAATTTCAACAATGAGCTTTGGGCGAAAACGCTGGAGCGTTTTCTTTGCTCCCAAAAGTACCTGCAACTCCCAGCCCTCAACGTCTATTTTGATCAAGTCCAGACGATCAATCGCATGTCGTTCAACGAATGTGTCCAAAGCCATGACTTCGATTTCCAGCGATCCCTCAGATTCAAATGCCGTGTCATCCAATGTAGCTCCGCCGCGATTGCCGACTTCTTCATGCATGGCAAGTTTCGATTCCACAGCACCCAATCCGTAAGACGACACCTCAACATTCGAGAAGCCATTGAGCCTGATGTTGCGTTCCAGACAAGCACGTGTATTGGGATGAGGCTCAAAGGCGGTTACCGACCCATTTTTCCCCACTACCACCGCCGCGGTTAGTGAAATGAGCCCAATATTGGCACCAATATCCATGACGTGGTCACCAGACTGTAAATGATGATACAGCCATTCCAGCAAGCCAAATTCATACACCCCCCGTTCATACAGCGTTCGCTCCAATCCCCGGTAATCCTCGCCCGGATTGATTTCCATGCGATAACCATATTTCGACGTGAAAACCACCTTACCTTCGGGCCGCTTCAACAGCCAGCCCGGTATGCGCTCCACCAGGAAATTACGCCCTGGAAAGTAGGGTGCGCGAAGCAAGGTCTGAACGATCCTATGGACTGTTTCCGGTTTCATAGTCGATTGAGCTGCTCGGTAATGATTTCCGCAGCACGCCGAATTTCTTCTTCTGTGATGGTGAATGGGGGTGCCAGTCGGAAGGCCGAGCGATGCGACAGGAAGTAAAATCCAATGAGACCATTTTCCAGACAACCCGAAACAACCTGCATCACTTCGTCTTCACCTTGTAGTTCAACGGCGAAGAACAGACCCCGATACCTGATTTCAACGATGGCCGGGTGTTGTATGAGCAGGTCATGAAGCAACTGGCCTTTGGCATTAACGCCTTCTACGAGTCTACGTTCTTCCAGTTCTTTCAATCCGGCCAATCCTGCGGCGCAAATGACCGGGTGTCCTCCAAAAGTGGTGATATGTCCCAGTACCGGGTCATGCGCAAATTGCGAAAGCAAGGTTGACGAAGCCACGCATGCTCCAATCGGCAACCCTGCTCCGAGCGCCTTTCCAAGGGTTAGAATATCAGGCACAAGGCCAAATGGTTCAAATGCCCACCAGGTTCCACATCGTCCTAATCCGCACTGAATCTCGTCTAATATCAGCATGGCGCCGGTTTCGTTGCACCTTGTACGCAATGCCATCATCCACTCCTGCGATGGTATCCGTACTCCGGCATCTCCTTGAATGGTCTCAATGATAACGCCGGCGGTATGTTCGTCGATGAGGCTCAGGCTATCCATGTCATTGAACTCCATAAAGTATACTTCAGGCAGCATGGGACGGAAGGCGTTCTTTTTAACTTCATTGCCGGAAACCGACAACGATCCATGTGTGCTTCCATGATAAGACTTGCGCGCTGCCACCAATCGTGTGCGACCGGTAACTCGCTTGGCCAGTTTTAAGGCGGCCTCCACGGCTTCCGTTCCTGAATTGGTGAAATACACCATATCTAGTGGAGTGGGTAATAGGCCGCATAGCTTTTTGGCGAATGCCTCCTGAATGCCCTGATGAAACTCACCATAGACCATTACATGGGCGTGCCGGTCCAATTGGGCAGAAATCGCATCCTTGATCCGGCGGTTTCCATGACCCAACGCTGAAACACCAACGCCGCTGATCATGTCCATGTACTTTCGTCCGTCGGCATCGACCACGTAAATTCCCTCTGCTTCAACAATGTTCAACCCAATGGGATATGGAGAGGTAGGAGCGAGGTGCGATTTTTCGATCATTCCACAACAATTTCATCAACAAACAACCAGGCCTGTCCTCCATGTCCCAGGTGCCACTCGGGCAGGGTTCCATAATTGTGTGCAAGTACCTTGATGTAGCGGCCATGACTGCTAACCTCCAATCCAAAATCCATGTGCTGCACTTTGTAATCGCTTGCAGGAACTTCGTTGATCACTTCTCCCAGTGGGGTAAAGTCCACTCCATTGTCGGAAATCCAAAACTCAACTTTGGAAGGGTAAATGATCCACGGCCGGGTATCCTGAAGAGCCCCAATGGCCACGTGGTGCACGTCGCGCATTTCTCCCAAATCAACTACTGCACTCACATCAACGCCTGAATAGCCTTGCCATTCACCGGTTTTAAAATCGTTGCCTCCGCGCAGAAAATCGACCAGTGCTTTTGGCCCGCCCGCAGCATACTGGTTCTCGTAGTTGTTTTCCAGTACTACACTGCGACGACCATCAATCAGGGTTGTAACTCCTTCGATTGTTTTTGAGGGTTGTAGTCCCTCTTTTGCTGCCCAAGCTTCAATGCTGCTGCTCAAACTAATCTCAATGGGCTCATTGTAGATTCCCTCATGGCTTTGACCGTCACTGGAAATGCGGTAGTGAATGGAGGCCCCTTCTTCCGGACAGTGAATCTTAATGAGGTAGGGCTCACTGAAAGTACGCTGCATCTCGAGATAGGGCGTGGGGCAAATCACCTCTTCTGCAATGCGCTGTTCGGGTCTGTTTTCGGGGGAAACTGTCGATTTATTTGGAGTATCAGACATATAAAATGTGAGTGTACCTCCTTTCATGATTTCGGCATGATCGATATCCCATTTGCCGTATGGCTGCCCATTCAATTCCATGCGTTCTACATATGCATTTTGAAGTGGATTGTTTAAGGCTTTGATGGTGAACGTGTTACCATTCTCCAGATGAATGGCTGTCTCCTCGAAAAGGGGCGCGCCCAAAACATACTTCGTACTACCCGGAGTAACCGGATAAAATCCCATGGAACTCAAAACGTACCAACTGCTCATCTGCCCGCAGTCCTCGTTACCGCTGAGTCCGTCGGGTGTGTTGTTGTATTGATCCAGGAGTATTTGCCGCACATATTCTTGCGTCTTGTATGGCTTGCCGGCAAAACTGTATAAATACGCCATGTGATGACTGGGCTCATTGCCATGGGCATACTGACCAATCAAGCCGGTGATGTCGTCCTGCTCCCGTCCGGTGGTCTGCGTGTCAGCGGTAAACAAGTAGTCCAAAGAGGCGCAAAAAGCACTGTCTCCGCCCATCATATCGATCATTCCGTTCACATCCTGCGGTGCGAAAAACGTGTATTGGAAGGAGTTGGCTTCAGTAAAACAGAAATTCACTTCGTACGGATCAAAGGGTTCAAGCCAGGTTCCGTTGCGCTTCGCTTGCATAAATCCATGGTGGGGATTGTAAATATTCTTGTAGTACTGTGCTCGTTGTATATAGTCTCGATACACATCATCATTGCCGATGCGATGAGCAAAATCGGCAATATTCCAGGCATTGTAGGCGTACTCCAGCCCTTTAGAAACCGACTCGCTTTCCATTTCAGCCGGAATGAAGCCGTACCGGGCAAATTCGTTCTTCCCCAATTCATTGGTATCGGCAATACTCAACATCGCTTCGAGCGCCAGTTGCTGATCAAATTGGTTGATTCCCTTTACATAGGCATCATGGATCACTGGAACCGAGTGATACCCAATCATACATCCGGTATAATTTCCGGCCAGCTCCCAAACGGGTAGTTGTCCGCCGTGGCGGTACATATCAAGAAAGGTATGGATGAATTCGCCGGTGCGATCCCGCTGAATAATGGAGTAGAGGGGATGTGTTGCACGGAATGTATCCCACAAGGAGAAGATGGTGTAATGGTCATGCCCGTCAGGCTCGTGAATGGCCAAGTCGGTACTTCTGTAGCGTCCATCGGCATCCGAAAATACGTTCGGGACAGTCATACTGTGATATAGAGCAGAGTAAAAATTGGTTCGTTCTTCATCGTTCGTGGTAGCCACCTGGATGCGCGACAATTCACGTTCCCATTTGCCTTGTGCTTCTTCTTTATAAACATCAAAATCCCAGTGCAATGCCTCGGATACCATATTGTTCCACGCGCCCTCGATATCAACGGCCGAAATGGCAACTTTTACAATCAATTCCTTGGCAGGGTCAAATTTTAACGGGAATACAGGTACATATTCTACTTCCTGAACCACAGCGCCGGTAGCAGGATCGATGCTTTCTACTACCTCGTATGTCTGGTCGAGATACTCGAAGGGCTGATTGAACCAAGCGGCAAAATAAACATGCTGTTCCTCCGCCCAGGCGCGCGAAATGCGGTGTCCGAGGATCAACGTATCACCCTGTGGATAGAAGGAATACTCGACTAAATCATCGCGGTGGGCCATGTCCACGAAAAGAGTAAGAGTGTCCAGGACATCCGGTCGGTAACGATGAATCCCCACGCGTTCCGTAGCTGTGAGTTCAACATTCATAGCATTGTCGGTGAGATGCACAGCGTAGTAACCAGGTTGAGCTTGTTCCGTTTCCTTGTCAAATCCTGAAGCATATCGCTCGTGCCAATTAGCTCCTTGTCGGGTAGTGTTATTGGTGGGCATGAAAAGGATATCGCCATAATCGGAAACCCCCGTTCCCTGCAAGTGTGTATGTGAAAAACCATACATGATGCTATCCGACGCATGATATCCCCCGCAGCCGTCCCATCCGTCAAGGCGGGTATCGGGTGAGAGTTGCACCATTCCAAAAGGAAGCGTAGCACCGGGATAAGTGTGTCCGTGTCCGCCCGTGCCAATGAATGGATCCACCCAATCGATGCACTTTTCGGCAAAAACGGCCTTTGTTTCCTGAGATTGGGTCGCGCACCCCGTCAAGACCAGGAGTGCCAGACTAAAAACAAACTTGTTCATAGAAGCAATTTGAATTGCAATACTACGAATTCAGGGGTGTTGGAAAGGAGGGAGGAGCGTGGAAGTTGCTCACTACTTATTGCACACGTTGCATTTGGCCCGGTCGTGAATACCAAAGTGCAAAACTTGCGGCTTTTGTGGCTTGATTCGCTCCTCATAGGTGGCGCGTTGGGCTTCGGTAAGAAGAGCTAAAAACTCTAATTCACGCTGGTCGCGAACGTCCTTTTTTTGCTGATTGATCACATTCATCTTCAGTTGAAGCATGCTCTCATTGGTCTCGAATTTCTCCAGAGAATCCAATTCCGCCTGAAGCTGGTTCAATTCGGATTGATGCGTGAGATATACCTTTCGGGTAGCTTCCCGTTGCCCGTCAGAGAAGTGCAGCGTGGTGTCGGCCCGCATGAGAAATGCTTCCTCTTGTTGAGGCAGTTGAGCACTTGTGGTGTTCAAGGAAATCAGCCATACGGCAAATGGCAGGGCGGCGTTAAATATGGATCGGGTTTTGATCATTGCGACAAAATTACGCAAATTCGATGCCATGATGAGATCGCTGTTAACCATTCTGATAGGCTTCTTTCCCATGCTTACTTTCACTCAACTTCACTTTGATGAGGTGTTTACTCAATTTCTTGATGATGAGGCTCTTGCGCCTGCAACGGTTGGGTTTTCGATGGTGAAAGTTGAGAATAGGGCCGAACTTTTTTCCTATGCCAAAGGTCGAAGCATGGTTCCGGCCAGTAGTCTGAAAATGGTCACTGCCGCCACGGCACTGGAGATGCTAGGCAACGATCATCGGTTTGTCACCACGCTGGCGTTTCGGGGCAAGGTGGTCGATAGCACCCTTTTTGGAGATGTGGTCATTTTGGGCGGCGGAGATCCTTCTCTAGGGTCGGTCTGGTTCCATTCGGGCGACGAGTTCATGAAGCAGTGGCTCAACGCATTGCAGCAAGCGGGAATCCATAAGATTACCGGGGATGTCATCGGAGATTCCGGTTATTTCAGTGATGAGCCTTTGGCCGGGTCAACTTCTGTAGCCGACGCCGGAAACTACTATGGTGCCGGCGGACACGGACTGGCATACCACGACAATACCTATATCGTTCGCATCAAAACAGGTGAACAACCGGGAGATGCGTGTTCGGTAGTGGATGTGGTCCCGGCAATTGCCGATTTGTCCTTTCGCTGTGAGGTTCGGGCTTCCGAATCTAACAAGGACAACGCCTACATCTATGGGGTGCCGGGCACCTACGAACGCGTAATCGTTGGTGAGCTCCCTATGAAACAAAGTGCCTACGAGATTAAAGGTTCCCTTCCTGATCCGGCATTGCAATGCGCCGAAGACCTGACCGCTTTTCTGCGTGCTTCGGGCATGGGCATTCGTGGAGCAGCCCGCTCAGTCAAGAATGCATTTCCGGAATCGGAGCTCAGGATTTTAACAAAAACCTATTCGCAACCGCTGAGTGAAATCGTACGCATAATGCTTAAAAACAGCGTGAACTCATACGCGGATGCCCTCCTCAAGCACATAGGAAAGAAGTATTACGGCGAAGGAAGCTTTACGAAAGGAGTCCGTGCCGTGGAGGACTTTTGGAAGGAAAGGGGAGTACCCGTGAAGGGTTGGTATCAACATGACGGCAGCGGTTTGAGTCGTGCCGATGCCATAACGGCGCAGCAACTGACACTCATAATTGCAAAAGTGAGCGAGCCATATCGATCTACACTAGAGGCGGGGTTGAAGTCGCTGGGGGACTCTGGTCGAATTCGTTGCAAAAGTGGCTATATGGATCGCGTGCGCTCCTATGCGGGATACCTCACATTATCCGATGGAACCCAATGCGCATTCACCATCATCGTTAACAATCACGATTGCAGTCCGACCGAAATGCGAAAAAAGATTACGTCAATGCTTGAACGTATGTCGCAGGCAACTCCGGGTTAAACTAAGCCGGACGAAGATTCAGATCTAGGATTTCGATTTTACCTCGTCCAAGTTTGATCATGCCGTCACGTTCCAGTTTTTTCAGCAGACGAGAAATTACTTCCCGGGAAGAATTCAATTCTTGGGCAATGTCCTGGTGTGAAACCTGGATTACCCTTGATCCTGCCGCACCCGATGCTTTGAGCAAGTAGCTCGTAAGGCGTTCATCCATGTTGTGGAAGGCGATTTCATCAATGCTTTTAAGCACTTCTTCAAACCGCATGTTGAACGTTTCAAGTACGAAGTAATACCACGACTTGTGCTTGTTCATCCATTCATCCATGTATTTGATGGGGAACACCACAAAGTCCGAATCGGATTCAGTCAGTGCCTTAATATTGCTCTTGCGCTCACGCATGGAGCATACAAAAGAAATCGCACATGCTTCTCCTGGATAGATGTAGTACAAGAACAATTCATGCCCTTCTTCATCTTCCCGGTATATCTTCACCATCCCATCAATAAGCAGCGGAATGGTTTTTATATAATGCCCCACATCCATCATCATTTGTCCGGCAGGGATATGCCTGATTTCACTGACAGATGCAATTTCTTCCATCAATTCCGGAGTGAATCCCGGAAAATGACGATTCAATAATTCGAGTATACGTTGTTGTTCGGATGTCCTCATTTCTTCAATAGTCCTATTTCAATCAATCGTTCTTCAAGATATTCTCCAGCCGAGATCGGACCGTAGTGCGGTGCTTCTCCGGTCTCAATACACGACTCCAGACAATCGAGTCGCATGTCTGATCGTGGATGCAGAAAGAACGGAATAGAGTAACGAGGTGTAGACCACAATTCACGAGGAGGGTTCACTACGCGGTGAGTGGTAGACTTGAGTTTGTTGTTGGTAAGTCGCTGCAGCATATCACCTACGTTGACCACAATATGATCGGGTAGGGCGGTAACGCCAACCCATTCATTGGACTTCGTCAACACCTGCAGACCATCAGCGGATGCACCGATGAGCAATGTGATCAGGTTGATGTCTTCATGTTGTCCCGAACGCACCGCCGAGTCGGGCTCGTGGGTGATGGGGGGGTAATGAATAGGACGGAGGATACTGTTCCCGTTATGGATTTTATTGTCAAAGTAATTCTCGTCCAGACCCAAGTGTAAAGAAATAGCGCGGAGCATAACTCTTCCGGTGTCTTCGAGCAATTTGTAGGCTTTCTTTCCAACGGCATTGAATGCCGGAATTTCGGCTACGTCAATGTTGGATGGGTACTGGGCTCCAATCGGATCGCCATCTTCCACATACTGTCCGAAATGCCAGAATTCCTTAAGGTCTGCATGCTTGCTGTCTTTGGCGTGTTCTTTACCAAACGACACGTATCCACGCTGACCGGCATTATCCAGATCTTCATATTGTCGCTTGATATCCACAGGGAGTTCGAAGAATGCCTTTACCTGCGCATAGAGTTCCTGCTCGGTAGCAGGATCCATCAGGTGATTTCGAACGGCCACAAAGCCGATATCCTCGTAAGCTCTTCCAAGCTGATTTACGAATGCTTGTTTACGTTGGGGATCGCCGCTTAGAAAATCGGCGAGATCTACGTTAGGTATCCCGGTTAATGCGTTGCTCATTTTGCTATTTCTCGTTATTCAGTTCCGAAAAATAAAAAATCCCGTTCAACGACGGGATTTCAAAACGAGTTTTCCTTCTTTATTCGAATGCATCCATCGGATCCAGATCCGATAAATCAATCTTTTTCTTGGCAAGCTTTATCACATAGTTTACGCTTGGCGTGCATAAACGCAAAGCCGTATATACTTCGTTTTTAGTAGGTAAACGAAGATCAAAGGTCAGGTGATCGTATCCATCGGGATAAGCTTCCGAAATCAAAGAAAGAATGTCTGAAGGCAATTTGTCATAACTGACAATCAGATTTTTCATCATTCTTTTGAGTATTGGTTCACGCCGATGTACGTGAGTCTCTCACAAAGGTTCGCATTGGGTGAATAAAAAGTGTATTTTGCTGATTTCACCTACATATCAAACTACCAACTATGGACCAACCGGAAGCTCCCAAATTTCCGCTGCCATCTGTCGATGAAATCGTACAGCGAAAACTGTCAGGCGAAGAATACACCAAGATTCGGAAAGAACTCGAAGAAGGCGCCCATATCGATAGGGCGATACCCTGAAGTCGTGGTCGAAAGAGAGGGGCGCGATACTCGCGCCCATATCGAAGGGATAACCTTGGAACCCTGGTTGGGGGGGGGAGACGCGATGAATCGCGTCTGTACGGG
>JAGQVX010000122.1 GCA_020437755.1 Flavobacteriales bacterium | reverse complement strand
AGGGGCAACCATGATGCTCTTGCTGCGATTGCTGCAGGCATACAAGCTCCCTTCCGGAAATATTATGTTCTACGCCTGGAATCCGCTGGTGATCATGGAAGTGGTTGGTAATCTGCATTTTGAGGGGTTAATGCTACTCGGCATTTTGGGGGCGTTATACGCCTTGCATAGAAAGAAGCAGCACTGGTCGGGCGTGGCTATGGGGCTGGCGATCAGTGCCAAATTAATTCCTTTGATGCTGGTTCCGGCGTTCTTTCGATACCTGGGAATGCGAAAATGGCTCTTGTGGTCGGTGGTAGCGGGGCTGGTTTTTGTGGTCACGTTTCTTCCCTTTGCGCTCGGTGGTTTTCCGGCGTCCATGCTGAATTCGGTAGATCTCTACTTCCGCTCGTTTGAGTTTAATGCCAGCATTTTTTATCTGGTACGCGCTATTGGTTTTGCCACGGTGGGTTACGACATTATTCAATGGTCGGGCCCGGTTTTGGGAGTTATTACTGCCGTTACATTGTTGGTTTTGGCATTCGCCAAATGGGGTTCCTCGCTTCCCGCCCGTATGGTCGTGATGCTCACCTGTTATTACCTTCTGGCAACTACGGTTCATCCCTGGTATATCGTGACGTTGGTTGGATTGGCCACTCTTTCGGGACATGCATATGTAATGGTGTGGTCCTTTTTGGTGTTGTTGTCCTACAGCCACTATTTCGGCGGCGGGTTCAAAGAGTATTATTGGGTAATTGCCCTGGAATATGCGCTATTGCTGGCGGCTATGGTGTGGAATGGCAAAATTTCACGTTGGATCAAAATGAGTTATGTAAATTCGGGCGTATGAGTTGGTTCAAGCATTTTCAGGCATTCGCCAAATGGCTGCCTGCGGCAGCACTGTTCACCGCATGTCAACCTGACCCCGTCCCTTCAGCAGCGGGAAATCCGGTGGGGGCAGATGTGGTATTGGACGCACCCCATGCAACGGAAGTGAGGGTGAATATTCCGGAAGTCATCGCTTTTGAACGAAATGAATATCCGGTAGTACCCGATGGATTTAAAGTGACCCGATTTGCCGAATACATCCCCAACGTTCAGAACCTTTTGGTAACTCCCCAAGGGGAAGTGCTGGCTGTTCAATCGGGCCTTGAGCAAAAAGACAAAGAGGCTATTCCTTCGGAGAATCAAATAGTCGTCCTGGCCGATTTGGATGGCGACGGATTGGCCGAGTCGCGACGAATCTTTACCAAAGATATTCAAGGGCTCAGCGGCATGGCCTTGCGGGGAGATACCCTGTATTTCGCCGGATTCAACCGGGTGTACAAAGCCCCCTATAAAGCGGGAATGAACCAGACTACCGTTGTGAAAAGTGCTATGGAATTGCCGCCTGTGAGTTATGCAGGCAGTTGGTTTCACGACTTATGTCTTTCGGCCGATTCGGGTAGTTTGTACGTAGGCGTGGGAACCAACCGCAATCTCATTACGCAGTCCGACGAATGGCATGCCGAGAGTGGGAGGGGAGTAGTGTGGAAGCTCGATTTTAGTCCGCTGAGGGCGCAGGAGTACGCTACAGGTATGCGCTATCCGAAGGTGCTGGCGTTGGATAGGGAAGGCAGTATTTGGGCCGGAGTGAGAGAGCGCAGCGATATGGGCGACAACCTGGTACCCGATTATGTGACCCGTGTGCGGCCGGGCGGATTTTATGGTTGGCCCTGGTTTTATTGGGGAGACCACGCTCAGCCCAAAGCGCCTGCTCCGCCCGATGGAGTTGCTCGTCCGGTTGTCCCTGACTATGCTTTGGGGGCTCACGCAGGAGTGAGCGACTTGATTTTCACAGACGGGTCGTTTTCTAAGTCTTTAGGGGAGGGGATTTTGGTCGTAGAATCCGGCTCGTGGAACCGATCGGAGTTGTGGGGGTACGAAGTAGTCTTTATTCCGAGGGAAGGGGATACCCTGCCCGAACCCATTCCGTTTCTTTCCGGTTTTCGGACGGGGTCCAATGATATAGTCCATGGAATTCCTACTGCCATTGCGCAATATACCGATGGCTCCATTCTCGTTGCCGATCCCGGAAACAAGGTGATTTGGCGGGTTAGCGTAGTTGAGTAGAACAATCAGGTTTGCGCGAAGCGCCATTTGGCGGATGCCACACCTTGAACCAACTAACCGATACCGCTCACGATATAGGAGAAAATAGGATCATTTTCTTCCGGACGTGGATGTTCAAAAACGCGCGTTATGTACTGCGGCTTCTTCAAAATTCCGCGGTCGATGAGCTCCACAATGGTGTCGTAATGCTCCAGCGAAGTCTTCCCAATAAGCAAGGGCGTAAGGTCGTTTCCGTTTTTCCAGAACTTGTACACCTCACCAAATCCCTCCAGATACAGGTAGTCCTTTGTGAAGCCACCACCGCGCACCACACGCGTCACCAGGTTGAACGCCTCGTGGACGTCCATTTGGTGATTGTTAACCAGAAAGCGGTAGATGGCTCTGAAATCGGCGCCGTCGCACATCATGCGGATAGCCAACACGCGAAGTCCCAGTTCTTTGAGGCGTTTGAGGGTGATATTTCCACTGAGGTATTCGGCAAGCACGGCCAGACCTTCCTGGGTTTTGGTGTTTACGGGTAATCCCAGGTTGAAAATGCGCAGAGGTTGTGTATTGGAGTTCATGGTAGTGACCATGTGCACGCCAATTTCATGATGAACCAGGTAGCGCAGGCCTTTTTGGGTAAATCGGGCGCCTTTTTTCAGCATCACTTTCTTACGCTGATTGAGTACCATGGCATCGGCTACCATTTTGGATGAAACCTCAATTTTAGCTTTAAATCCATAATCGTCAAGCGCTTCCTGAAACATGGCCCGAGCCTCATCGGTTCCCAGTTTGGGTTGATGTTTTTTCTCCGAGGCTATGGCCGGAAGATGCATGAGGAATTCTGCATCGCGGAGGTCTTTCTTGGTTGGTTCTCCGAAGTAGCGCAGACTGTTGTACAGGAACTTGCTCGTTCCCAGGGTGGACAGCATATCGACCTTGTCGACATAGGCCGAAATTACACTTTCATACAGCTTTTGCAGCGACACATCACTAATATGTTCAGTGGGGAGTCGGTAGAGTTGTCGCTTGAGTTCGAACGGGTCGATTTCAATGGGCTGGTAGGTGAATTCCGGATTGATAGTGCATCGGGCTTCGAAGAATTTTTTTCGTTCAGCCGCGATATTCGTGGGATTCACAAAATTGAGCAATTCGAAGTTTTTCACGAGGTGATAGAGCTCCTTGTCAATTTTGAGGATGGTTTTTTCAAGATCCCGTGGCAACAACCGGGAAGGCGAAGAGTGTTTCCAATTGGTGAACTCGTCGGCAAACTGCTGGGCGTGGTTGAGAATGGCCGTTTTGAGACAGTTTCTCAGTTCTTTAACCACAGCCGGAAAAGAAACGCCGGTAAGTTCGTCGCAGTAAATCTTTGAAACTTCCGTGGCGAGAACGAGGGTTTTGTCAAAGCGCTCGGTGATGAATTGCAGGTTATAACCCCGACCGTAGAATACATCGTTGATATGAGCCTCGGAGGGGATGTCGGGGATTTCGATGTTATCGAGTTCTTGTCGCCACGACTCAGCAATAGCCCCAAATTTTTCGTTGTTGATGCGTTCGGTACCTATATTAAAAACAGGCACTTCGCGGTCCCAACGTTTGTAATTGTACGAGTGCATGTCGTATACCACGCATCCGTCAAAGAGCTCTTCAAGTTTGCCAACAAGAGCTTCGGTGACCCGATAGTAGTTGGCATGTTTTTTCAGGCTGCGCTCCCTTTCGGATTTGGTGAGCGGTTTACTCCATACCTTTTTGCCCCAGGCATCTTTATAAACTGCAGTCGCGGGTTCACGGTTGAGGTCGTACTCAAATCGTGAATCCATACCCACGAGCACGATAGGTAAGGAAGAAATGAAATCGGCCGTATGCGGATCCTCTTCATACCAGCGTTCGTAGTCGCTGAGTGCGGTTTTGAGTTTTAATTCATCCCTGAAGTTTCCGCCGTCGTGAATCGCTGTGCATACGTAGGGCACATAGTCACGGATTTTAATGCGAAATGATTGGTCTACAGCTACAGCTTCGAAACATTCCTTATTGCGAATGCGACGAATAATCTCCGGAATGGTGAGTTTAAGCATTTTCAACCGCTTTGCGGAATTCACTTCTTCGTACGCTGGCGTTTTCACGGTACTTCACCATGTCTTCCAGATAATCCACAATTTTTTCCTGCAGGCGAACTTTGTTCAGCTTGTTGATATAGGTAATTCCACCCGGGCTCAATACGTTGACTTCGATGAGTTTTTCGGATATCAAGTCGAGCCCTACGAAGTACAGACCGTCTTTGACCAGTTTACTTCCCACGATTTTGCAGAGGCGCTTTTCATTTTTGGTGAGCACATGTTTTTCAATCGTGCCCCCAGCCGAAATGTTGGAGCGTGCATCCCCCTGAGCCGGCACCCGGCGCATGGCGCCAATGGGTTCGCCGTGAAGCATGAGTACACGAATGTCGCCTTTTTCAGCTCCTTCAACATACTCTTGGAGAATCACGTAGTTGGATTCACCCCCCTTTCCGGTGATGTAGAAGTCGAGCAAAGAAGCAATATTTTGGTTGGCTCCTTTTTCAATTACGATCACGCCACTACCCCCATATCCATTGAGGGGTTTCATGATCATTTTTTCGTTGGGAGACTCTTCAATGACCTGCTTCAGGTATTCCTTGTTCTTGGAAACTGTGGTGGCAGGGATGAATTCGTTGTTGGGATCGTAGAAAGCCGCAGTATACAGCTTGTTGTTGGCTTCACGTAATCCTTCAATATTATTGATGATAAAGACATCATTCTTTACCGAATCCAGGAAATTCAGAACAATGCTGTCCAAAGGTGGATTAGCACGCATGAAGATCACGTCAAACCCCGAAAGAGGCAGCATCTTCTTCCTGAACTTGGCTGACTTGTGAAAGCTTGGAAGGTTTTTTGGACTCTTTTCCGGCTTCTCGATAATATGACACATAGCCATCGAAGTACTGTCGCGAATCGTGAGGTTAGCACCGGTGGTCACAGCGGTGATATGTCCGCGCATTACACATTCGTGAATAATGCGTACCGTAGAGTCTTTTTCAGGGACAATACGTTCCCATGGATACATGATGAAAAGTACGTTCATCTCATTCTGATTAGTGCGGTAAATGTAGTAAAATGACTATTGAAGAATGCATATTTTTTGCGTTGTCGAATTGTTGTGATTTTCGGCAAGGACGCATGAATACCATTTGCTGAATAGCACCCTATTCTTTTCCTGAACTTTACACGTGACGTTTGGGGCTTTTGCCACGAGAATGGTGAGGATGAAATGACAACCTTATGACCAATTCATGTCCCGCGGGGCCGACTGTTTTCGTATTTTGGCCCATTGAAACCTTGTCAACCGACCAAATTCATCATGAAAAAATTAGCAACCGCACTTTTGAGCATTCTTTGTCTGTCAGCATTCGCCGATCCCGGAGATACCGTGATAGTGCAGACTTTTACCTGGGATGCTCAGAACAATACTGAAACGGCATATGACAGTCCCGGAAGGCGATGGTTTGTGTTTCCACCCGACGATGGAACGTCGTATCAGAAGATATTGATGTACCACAATTTGCGTTGTTTTTCAGACGGGACCGCGGGCGGATTGGGCTTTCCGTGTGGAGAGTGGGACTACCTCACCTACAATTATTTGTTTGACCACACCGGATTGATGGATTCGGATTTGGTGCAGCATCCGCACTACTTAGCCAATAATCAGGATTTCGAAACGTTCGCCGGAAGTATAATGCCATACAGCAATGTGCAGCAGTATTACATAGGTACCGGTAATGTGCTGGCGTTGGAGAATGCAGTTGAAAGTACCATTGGCGACGGATTGGAAACCAGTAACTACCCCTTTAAAACGTCTGTAAATGAGGTTCGTTCGCAGTACCTATGGCGTGTTGACGAACTCACGGCAGCAGGAATGACGGCTGGGGACATAGGTGCCATCCGTCTCACCATTGACACACCTGGAGCGGCCACCGAGTGGTTGAAGATTAAAATGCAGCACCACACTGCCGATACGCTTTCAGGTATAATCAATAGTGGGTGGGTTACTTATTATGCTTGGAACCCTTCTCCCTATTCAGCAGGTGAACAAGAGTACCAATTCGTGGTTCCCTTTGCCTGGAATGGTGTGGAGCACATTGTGGTTGAGATTTCCAATGATAATGTACTGGTTGGGGATGATAACATAGTGTTGAGCGACAATACACAGTTCAATTCTGCCGCCCATGCGGAGGGTGTTGATCGGTATGCTCGTTTTAGTTGGTATGACGAAGTGAAAGTGCCTGCTGGGGCATTCGCCCAAATAGATGATCAGGTAACCATTTCGTTTTGGCTACGCGGCGATGAAAACGCCCAACCCCTCAATAGCACCGTGTTTGAAGGTGTGAATGCCGCAAACCAACGGGTGCTGAACAGCCATTTGCCCTGGGGTAATGGTCGGGTGTATTGGGACGCCGGACAAGATGGTGGCTACGACCGCATTGATAAGCAGGCGTCAGAGCCTGACTATGAAGGAGTGTGGAACCACTGGGCATTTACCAAGGATACCGGCACCGGAATCATGAACATTTACCTCAACGGCGTACTGTGGCATACCGGCTCAGACAAGGATAACTCCATGGCAGGTATTGTGAAGTTCAGCATTGGAGCAGCTACAGGGTGGTCCAACTATTATGAAGGCGATATTGATGAGTTCAGAATTTGGGATACAGCTCTTGAAGCAGGAGTGATTCAGGAATGGATGTTCCGTGATTTGGATGATAGCCATCCGAGTTATTCTTCTTTGGTAGCTTACTACAAGTTCAACGAAGCCGATGGGAATCCGGTAACGGATCACAGTGGTAACGAATTTCATGCAACTCCACACGGTAGCGTGTCACGAGTGAAGTATTTGTCGGATGAACTGTTTCGCAATGCTAGTGTAACCACTGCCAGACCTCAGATTACTTTCGTTCAGGGTGACTTTACCATCGAGCAAATTGCTGAAGTGTACGAATTGGAATTTCCGGTTGCTCCTGTTGCCGTGTCGGAATGGGTAGTTGATGGAAACGCCGTTATTATTGACAACGTTTCATATTACTACCCTCAAGGTTATTCCTATACGTTCGATCCTAATGGAGTAATTGTGGATTCCACTCTGGTGGATGCAAGTGTGGAAATCACCAATGATATTCTCACGTATTACAATCCTCCCTTCGAAGTGATTGACCGATATGAGTTGGGCAGGTATATCACTCCGTACGGTATTAACCTCACTTTGGGAAATGATGGCTGGACCTGGGTGTATGACGTCACTGATTTTGCACCGTTGCTTCGTGATTCAGTTGAATTACAGGCCGGGAATTGGCAGGAGCTGCTCGATTTGAAGTTTGCCTTTATTGAAGGAACGCCTTCACGAGACGTAAACCGTATTGAGCACCTGTGGAATGGAAACTGGAGTCTGAACGGGTGGAACACAACCATTGCGCCCATCACGGTGCCTTTTGAAGAGGACGATGCAATGGCCAAGGTGATCACCACAGCTACAGGGCATGGATTTGGAACAGGGAATAACTGCGCTGAGTTTTGCGACAATATGCATAGTCTGGTCGTGAATGGAGATGCCGAATGGACCTGGCAGATCATGCAGGAGTGCGCAGACAATTCCTTATACCCCCAGGGTGGGACCTGGATTTACGACAGGGCAGGTTGGTGTCCGGGCATGCCGGGGAGAACCCAGGAATTTGATGTGAGTGAATGGGTTGAAGACGGACAGGTAACTCTGGATTACGATATTCAGGAGGATCCTTACGGCAACTACGTGTTTGAATCTTACCTCATTACATACGGTGATTTCAACTATAATGTGGATGTAGAAATTCAGGAAATTGTAGCTCCAAGTACGTTTAAACTCAACAGCCGGGTGAATCCCATGTGCAACAAGCCACAGATTCGCATTCGCAACGTGGGAGCGCAGACCATTTCGTCTTGCACCTTTACTTATGGAGTTGCCGGGAGTGAGATGCAGACCTATGAATGGACTGGCGAATTGAAACCGTTTGAAAATGAGGTGGTGGAGTTGGAGTATATGGAGAGCGTAATGTGGATCGGCGATGAAGAAACGCCTGAAACATTCGAGGTTACCGTTTCCAATCCGAATGGTGTGGATGACGAGAATCCTAGCAACAACTTTTCACAAAGTACTTTTTACCGACCGCCTACCTATACGTATGGCACAGGAGACGATGACGACAACCGATTGATTCTGTGGCACGTTTCAAACAGTGCTTATTGGGAGACTTCATATACCTTATATGATATGGCGGGCAACGTAGTATATGAGCGTGACGATTTCAGCGCTGCCAATACGACCTATCGGGATACCATTCAATTGAATGCCGGTTGTTATCTTTTTCACCTTAAAGACAGTGGAGATGACGGGTTGCAGTTCTTTGCCAATAATGATGGCAACGGAAGCATGCGCTTGAAGAAAGTAGGAAGTTCGGTATTGGAGAATTTCGAAACGGATTTCGGGAAGGAAATCAAGCACTACTTTTATTGGCAAACGGATTTGGTGTCAACGGAAGAATTGGACAACAGCGAAGTAACACTTACCGTTTTCCCGAACCCTACGTCCGGATGGGTAAATCTGAAGATGGTAGGAATGGGTGCAAATGTCATCGTTGAGGTTTTTGATATGCAAGGACGCAGGATCGGGATGGAGCGACTGACAGGGTCGGGACATAGCCGTATCGAGTCACTGGATTTCACGAAGTATCCTCCGGGAATGTACCAACTCAGGGTTATTGACAATCAGTATGCAGTTACCCGTTCGGTAGTGCTGGAGCGTTGAGTTTGAGAAAAGAGCAAGGGTTTTAAACCTGGGGTATTGGGATTCAATCATCAAGTTCCGGTTCAGCTGTTGAGGAACGCTGAGTTTGAGTAAAGTGCAAGAGTTTTGAACCTGGTTTATAGGGATACAATTCTTAAGTTCCAGTTCAGCTGTTGAGGAATGTTGAGTTTGAGTAAAGAGCAAGAGTTAAAAAAGTGGCCGGAGTGCCACTTTTTTTATTTGGCGAATGCCTGAAACGTGTTCTCAATCACAAAACGCATGGATTTTGGGACGTTATCCTACAAGATGTTGCAATTGAGTATTTGAATTTTGTTCGATTTCGTATTGAATTAGGTGAAAATTAGGGGTTGAATTCGAAAAAATGGAATAATTCAACACGTGTTGATAAAATTGAGGGGGGTGTATTTAGAAAAAACTACTTTTTCGATGTTGCACACCTTTTTCTGATTAATTTTGTGCCCGAATAATTAAATGATCAACATCATATGCCAACATTTCGCGTAAAGGCTCTGGAAGATGTCATGGACAGAGAGCCCAGAGAGCATGAAAAACCCGCAAACCGTATCTCGGTATTTTACGGGCAAGATGTATTTAGCGTTAGCGTTATGCGTGAACACCTTACCGACGAGGCGTTCAGCAGTGTAATGGATGCCATGGAGAATGGCACACGTATCGATCGGAAAATTGCAGACCAGGTGGCTTCATCAATGAAGGACTGGGCAATTTCACGCGGCGCTACTCACTACACGCACTGGTTTCAGCCTTTGACAGGCGCAACGGCCGAAAAGCATGATTCTTTCCTGACACCTGTTGGAGACGGAACTGCCATTGAAAAGTTTGAAGGCACCATGTTGATCCAACAGGAGCCTGATGCATCTTCGTTTCCAAGCGGCGGTATTCGCAATACTTTTGAAGCGCGCGGATACACCTTGTGGGATCCTACCTCACCTGCGTTTGTATTGGGCAACACCTTGTGCATTCCTACGATTTTCATTTCGTACACGGGATTCGCACTCGATTATAAAATGCCTCTTTTGAAGGCTTTGTCCGCGGTAGATAAAGCAGCAACCGCTGTTTGTCAGTACTTCGACAAAAATGTAAAGAAGGTAAACGCCACGCTCGGATGGGAACAGGAGTACTTCCTCGTGGATAAGGCTTTGTACA
Organism: Flavobacteriales bacterium; assembly: GCA_020437755.1. Lineage (GTDB taxonomy): Bacteria > Bacteroidota > Bacteroidia > Flavobacteriales_D > Sanyastnellaceae > JADFAK01. The sequence continues at coordinate 844 of JAGQVX010000122.1, read as the reverse complement.
ATGCCCGTCCGGATATTGCCCTTACCGGTCGTGCCCTTTTTGGACACAATCCGGCCAAAGGTCAGCAGTTGGACGACCACTATTTTGGTTCCATTCCAAAGCGTGTGATGGAGTTCATGAAGCACTTCGAGACGGAATGTCACAAATTGGGAATTCCGGTGACCACGCGTCACAATGAGGTAGCACCCAATCAATTTGAGTGTGCTCCGATGTTCGAAGAGGCCAACCTCGCCAACGACCACAACTTGCTGTTGATGGATATCCTTGAGCGCGTTGCTCGTCAGCACAATTTCCGGGTTCTCCTGCACGAGAAGCCATTTGAAGGGTTGAACGGTTCAGGAAAGCACAACAACTGGGCATTGGCTACCGATACCGGAGTCAATCTGCTCAAGCCGGGTAAGAATCCAAAGACCAATTTGCAGTTCCTTACCTTCTTCATCAATACCCTCAAGGCACTTCACGAGCATGCAGATGTGATGCGTGCGTGCATTGCTTCGGCTGGAAACGACCACCGTTTGGGTGCGAATGAAGCTCCTCCGGCGATTATGTCGGCATTTATCGGTACCCAGCTTTCGGAGTTGCTCGACGCGTTGGAGAAGAACGTAAAGGCCGGCAAGATGACTCCCGAGGACAAAACCGAACTCAAATTGGAGATTGGTCGAATCCCTCAGGTGTTGCTCGACAATACCGATCGTAACCGAACCTCACCATTTGCCTTTACAGGTAACAAGTTTGAGTTCCGTGCGGTAGGGTCTTCGGCCAACTGTGCCAACGCGATGATCGTGTTGAACACCATCATGGCACAGCGCCTTACGCAGTTCAAAATAGATGTGGACAAGCATAT
>JAGQVX010000121.1 GCA_020437755.1 Flavobacteriales bacterium | reverse complement strand
CCCTTGGTGTTGCCGACCTTGCGCGAGCCCTGGAATTTTATGAAGATGGACTTGGATGGAAACGTTCTGCTGCCAGTCAGGGCGATATCGTGTTCTTTCAACTAGGTGGAATTGTTCTGGCCCTATACCCTCGCGAGAAATTGGCTGAAGACGTTGAAGTAAGCCCTGAAGGTTCCGGCTTTAGTGGAATTACCCTGGCGTACAATGCAAAATCGGCAAGTGAAGTGGATGAGGTAATGAAAAGGGTGGAGGAACTTGGCGCCACCATTGTAAAACCGGCTCAAAAAGTCTTCTGGGGAGGGTACAGCGGTTATTTCAAGGACAGGGACGGACATCTATTTGAAGTAGCGCACAATCCCTTCGTTGAGTTCGATGCACAGGATAATTTGATGATGTGAGGGGTATAAGGGAGAGAATCACACCATCGGAGTTTGTTCGGAAGTAACTTTTAAGTTACCTTTGCGTTGAATGGATAAGGTCAGAGAAGTAATCGCTTATGAAGATCACTTTGAGAAGTTCTTGCTCAAACAACCTAGATAGGTCCAGGACAAGATTTTCAAAGTTATCAATGCGATTGAGACCCTTGAACGTGTTCCCAGTGGCTATTTGAAAACATTGAAACGGTCAGGGGATTGTTTGAGGCTCGAATCCAACTGGGGTCAAATATCTGGAGGGTATTCTGCTTTTTCGATAAAGGGAAATTGGTCATTCTCCTGAACGGTTTTACCAAGAAAACTCAAAAGACTCCAAAGAAAGAAATTGAACGGGCAAGGACTTTAATGGATAAGTACTATGCCGAAAAAAATAGGAAATGAGTACTAAAAGTTGGAATACCATCAAAGATGATGTGTACGGCAAGAAGGGGACTTCAAGACGGGATGATTTGGAGCGTGACTTTGAATCATTCAAAATCGGACTTCTGCTTAAGAAAGCAAGAGAGGAGAAACAACTTACTCAGAATGAGCTGGCTGAGCTGGTAGATAAGAAGCGAACCTATATCTCAAGAATTGAGAACAATGGGGCCAATCTAACGCTGAAAACGTTATTCGATATCGTAGAAAAGGGGCTAGGTGGTAAAGTTAATATCTCCATCGAAATCTAATATGTAGCGAACAATTCTGCTGGCAATCCAGAATGGTTCACCGATACGGATGTCAGTATTATTGACTGAAAATCAAACGTTTCTTAGAAAGGTATTGACCTCTTGCTTCCAAAATCCCCCCCATTTGCCGAATGGCATAAAAAAAGCCGGACACATCACTGCATCCGGCTTCACTATTTACATCAACTGATTATCGTGCGTAGTTCACCGAGCGCATTTCGCGGATTACGGTGATTTTGACCTGCCCCGGGTAGGTCATTTCGTTTTGGATGCGTTGTGAGATTTCAAACGAAAGTGAGCTGGCCTGCTCGTCGCTTACCTTCTCGGCTTCCACCAAAACACGAAGTTCTCGGCCGGCCTGGATGGCAAATGACTTGGTCACACCGGGATACTCCAACGCCAGATTTTCGAGATCTTGCAGTCGCTTAATGTACGACTCCACTACCTCTCGGCGAGCGCCCGGACGTGCACCTGAGATGGCGTCACATACCTGCACCAATGGAGCAATAAGCGTAGTCATTTCGATTTCGTCGTGGTGAGCACCTACGGCGTTGCACACTTCTGCCTTCTCGCCGTGCTTTTCGCACAACTTCATACCCAAAATAGCGTGTGGCAATTCATTTTCATCCTCGGGCACTTTACCAATATCGTGCAAGAGTCCGGCGCGTTTTGCAAGTTTGGGATCCAGTCCCAATTCAGCGGCCATGGTAGAACACAAGTTGGCTACCTCGCGCGAGTGTTGGAGGAGGTTTTGTCCGTATGATGAACGATACTTCATGCGACCTACCATGCGAACCAATTCCGAATTCAATCCGTGAATTCCCAGGTCGATGCAGGTGCGCTTTCCAACTTCCATAATTTCATCCTCGATGCTCTTTCGTACCTTAGAAACCACTTCCTCAATACGTGCAGGGTGAATGCGGCCGTCGGTCACCAATTGGTGCAATGCTAATCGGGCAATCTCCCTGCGCACCGGATCGAAACACGAGAGAATAATCGCTTCAGGCGTATCGTCTACTACGATCTCCACACCCGTAGCCCCTTCCAGAGCGCGAATGTTACGACCTTCACGTCCGATGATACGTCCTTTGATGTCATCGTTCTCAATATTGAAGACCGAAACCGAGTTTTCAATCGCTTCTTCCGTGGCAACGCGTTGAATAGATTGGATTACAATTTTCTTCGCTTCCTGATTTGCCTTGAGGCGGGCATCGTCAAGGATCAATTGGATTTCTCCCTGAGCGGCCGCGCGGGCATCTTCCTGAAGCTGGGTCATCAACTGAGTCTTGGCTTCTTCCTGACTGATTCCGGAAATCTCCTCGAGGAGTGAAACCGCTTTTTTGTGGTTTTTCTCCAGACTCGCTTGCTTCTTTTCTGCTACTTCAATCTGCTTTTCTAAATTCTTACGCAGGTTATCGAGTTCCTTATCCTTGCGGTTGGCTTGTTCGATTTTCTTGCTGAGATTCGATTGCAGCTGATTGGCCTTATTCTCGGCCTGAGCCAATTTCGAAGTGCGCGATTTTACATTCTTTTCGTGCTCTTCTTTCATCTCCAGGAATTTCTCCTTTGCCTGAAGAATCTTCTTTTGTTTGAGTGTCTCGGCCTTTTCTTCGGCCTCTTTAATGCTGGCTTCTTTTTTTCGTGTGAGGAGGCTGTTGAACAGGAAATATCCCGCTCCCGTGCCTGCTGCCAGTCCGACGACCCCCACAATAATGGATAATGTCATTCCTTCCATGACGGATTGTTAAGTTAATGTATATCTCCGTCAGCGACGGAGCCTGAAAATGGAAGGGAATTATGATAAGGCACGATCAAGAACGGCCTCAGCTTCACGCAACGCTTTCGCTATATCCTCGGAGGGGCTGCCCTCTTTCTCTTCGCTTCTTGTTGCCAGCTGCAAGGCTGTCATGGCCAGGAGATCCTGCTTGTCCTTCACCGCATAGTTTTGCTGAAACAGGCGCACACTCTCATCGATCAAACGAGCCGCTTTCCGAACACTCTCTTCTTCTTCGCGCTTGATCGTCAACGGATACACCCTTCCGGCAATGCTGACTTTAATGGACAGGTCACTCATCAGACCGCGTACTTATTTATTTAAAAGTGCGATGCACTTGTCAATTTCCTTTACTAATTCATTCACACGGCGTTTTGCTTCGGTTGATTTCTCGGCGCCACCGTCCAATGACTTAGCCATTTTCAGAACGTTATTTTTTTCTTTCAATTCATCCAATTCGCGACGTGAATCCTCCATTTCCTGCTGAAGGGACTCGATTTGCCGTTCGAGCTCTTCAATGCGGTCAGCCATCATACGCTTCTGATTGCCAAGTTCTTGAGCCTTGTCTTTGATGGTCTGTACTATGGAGTATACCTCGTCCATGGGATGTTGAAAGTATAAGAAGCAAAGTTAACAAGGTATTCAACCCGCACAAGTGTGTTGTGGTTTTTTGGTGGAAAGATTGTCACAAAATCATTGTGTAAAAAGTGTTATTCCCTTCAAATGCGAGCACTTTAAATTGCTGAACTTCGTTCCATGAGCATGAAGCGCAATTGGCTGATTTCTTTTTTCTTTCCTGCATTGGTTTGCTGTTGGTGGGGTGTGGCCGTGGCTCAAACGGATTCTGTGGTATGGCAGGCTCCGCTTGATATTCCGCTGTTTCTCGCCGGTAATTTTGGTGAGTTGCGTTCCAACCATTTTCACAGCGGACTGGACATCAAAACCCAGGGTAGGGAAGGTCTCACGGTGCGCGCGGCGGAGGAAGGCTATGTTTCGCGCATCAAGATTTCTCCCTATGGCTATGGTCTGGCAGTTTACGTCACACATCCCAATGGCTACACTACGGTTTATGCGCATTTGCAGCGATATAGTGCTGAAATTGAGGCATTCGCCAAAGAGGCTCAATATGACCTGCAACAGTTCGAGGTGGACTTGTTTCCCACTCCGGGTCAGCTTCCTGTGGCACAAGGCCAAATGATAGGGCTAAGCGGCAATTCGGGTAGTTCGGGTGGACCTCACCTGCATTTCGAGATTCGGGAAACAGAGTCGGAGTTTCCTGTCAATCCGCTTCTGTTCAACCTGGAAATCCAGGACGATGTGGCTCCCGAAATTCGCGAGGTGATGATCATTCCCCTCAATGATAGGAGCTGGGCTGATGGGCAGCGTGATGCTGTGCGATTGGGATGCTCGAAAAATGCCAATGGCGCATACAAAACCGATCAAAGTCGGGTGTACTGCCAAGGTAAAATCGGACTGGCCATTGACGTGATCGACAAACTCAATGGATTTCCAAATAAATGTGGGGTGTACGAAATTCGCATGTACGCCAACGATGAACTAACCTACGAACAGGTATTGGACAAACTGTGTTTCGATACCAAACGCTACGTAAACAGCCATCAGGTATATGGCGTGAACCGCAGTGAGCGCAAGTACTTCCAGCGCAGCTATCTGCTGCCGGCCAATGGTCTGGATATCTATGGAGTCATCCGCAATGGAGGGTCTATCGAAGTGTCACCCGGTGAAGTTGTGCAGGTGAGGTATGAAATTACCGATGTGGCCGGAAACCGTTCTACGGTTGAATTTAAGCTGGAAGGCTCGGAGCCGCCGGCCACTCTGAGTGCCGCAACAGCTCCAACCGGTGAACTCATGAGGTACGATACCGTCAATGCTTTTCGCAGTGATGAGTGCACGGTGTACCTTCCCGAAGGAAGACTTTACGACGACCTGCACTTTGAATATACGCAGTCCAAAGGTCCGTCGGGTGCCTTGAGCGATCTGCATGCTATTGGCTCTACGCATGTGCCGGTGCACAACGATTTTACGCTGAAAATCAAATGCGACAGCCTTCAGCCTGCTGATTGGCCATTTGCCCTTGTGGCGCGATACAATCCCCGAAGCAAGGGCTATGTAGCTTGTGGTGGAAAGTACCGACATGGATGGGTTGAAACCCGTGTGAACCAATTTGGATCGTATTGTGTCCTGCTCGACTCCGTGCCGCCGGTAATCCGAAATGTAGACCTGGCCGACAACATGAAAGGCAGGACGCAATTCAACGTCCGAATCACCGATGACCTCTCCGGAATTGAATCATGGAATGCCTTTGTAAATGGCCATTGGATATTGGGAAGCTACGATCCAAAACGCAATACTGTCGTCTATGAGTTGGATGCCTCTCGCATTCCCAAAGCCGATCGTTACGAACTGCTGATCGAAGTAAAGGACGAACGCGGCAATACCGCCACGATGCAGCGAACGATTAGTTTCTGATTTTTCCGGAGCGGCCTTTCTTCGTGAGGCTGTAGTAATCCACAAAGTACAATGCTTTGATGGAGATACTATTCCGTTGTGGAAGATCCATGGTGTATGAGAAGTCGTCTATAAGTCCCCGAGGAATCTCTTCCGAAAAACCGATTATGGAATTCTTCCACACCACGCTCAACTGGCTTCCCGGCGAGAATACCCAGGTGTACACCATGTCTATATTGAAGGCGTTGAACGATTGGTCGTAAATGGATGTTCCTTCATCGTCAATTGCTGTGAAGTTGGTTGGAACGGTATATCCCGCGTCGTCGAGCACAAAGAATTGCTGTACATCCACATAACTCCAATAGTGTCTCAGCCGGAACGTTAGTCCCATACGGTTGGTAAAGATGTAGTTGGCCGATAAAACATTAGTGAATGTGTTCACGTTGCGTTCGCTGAAGATAATATCATCGCCAACAACCGTTTGGTCGTCATCAGTGAGGTTGACCCAACCCCGTTCGGCGGTGCGCAGACCGTGGCTGAATACGTAGTTGAAGCTGAGTTTGTCATTGACCCGCACGCGCGGAGCTACCCTCCAATACAGGCTCCACCAGCCGACTTCATCGCGTTTCGAAAGCTCCACGTTTACGTCGATGGCGAGGGGTTTACGGTAATCGGAAGAAATCCACACATTTCCCATGACATAGGCCGGTCGAATGAATTTGCGACCGTCCACACGAGGCTCGAAGTAGTCGTAGGATTCACTCAGACTGCTGTTCAAGCTCATTCCAAAAGAGAAGAACTTCCGCGTGTTGAATCCCACGTAGTAGTTCATGCCCCACCCGGTGTATACGGAGGGAGTGTGGAGCCCGTCAACCCACCAACTGGCGCCGCTCCACATGTTATTGAATTTGCCGAATGGCTCATACCTGTTATAATTCAACCAGATATAGCTAGAGAGCTCATTGGGACTGGAAAGGAATCCCAAATCATTGGGGTCATAGTATTTACTCTCAACGTTGGCCGCAATACCGTAGGTCAGCGTACCGCTGATCTTGTTTATTCCCAGATTGTACGCGTAGCCATCGTCCGTGTCGTTATCTCCCCAGTTAAACTTTTTATTGTAGGCTCCTCCGCCCTCTATTTCAAGGACGTTGGACTTGTTGCGCAGACTGAATTCGGTTGCCGTAACGTTGGCGTCATACACAGAGCCATCGCGCATGACATTAGTGTTGATGAGGGTGAAATAACTGTTGTTGGGCAAGTTTTGGTCGAGAGCAATGATGTTGTAGTTCACCAACGGACTGACTTCGTACCTGCGTGAATCACCTGTGAGCGTGTCTTTTATTGTAGCATATTCCCTACCGGTGACCGCATTGAACACACCAATTCCCAATCCTCTGGATGTGCGGCCAGAGACTTTCGTAGCGTTGAGCAGCTGCGTTGTGACGGGGAATTGTTCCACGACTTCATTGCTGTCGAGGTCATCCCAGGTATTCCACAGGTTGACCGGAGTGCCACCAATACGCCGCGAGTAGAAAACACCCGCTTTGTTGAAGAGCTCCGTACCTTCGGTGAAGAACTGTCGGTTTTCATCAAACCGCACCTCGAACGGTGACAGATTCAACACTTGATTGTCGCTTTGCACCTGTCCAAAATCGGGAATCAGGGTCATGTCGAGGGTGAAGGCATCGCTCAATCCCACTTTGACGTCCATGCCACCGTTGTATGAAAATCCGGTGGAGGTAGATCCATCGTCGTTGCCTTGAAATTCTACGTAGCCTGAAGCGTACGGATAAAAGAAAATCCGCACGGGAGGCTTGATGTTTTCGAGTCCGGTAAGTTCCCCGCTTTGATTCACAAACCCCATAACCTGGGGATCTACAAACTGCCAAAAACTCTGTTCCCGGAGTCGCCTGATGGTGCGGAAGAAATTCACATCCCAGGTTTGTACCTCTTTTTCGGGAAAACGCAGTGCGCTGTACGGAATTTTGAATTCGGCTATCCATCCATCGGCGGTGATGGACGTGTTGCATTGCCACACGGCGTTCCAGTTGGGATCTTCGCCATAAGTGGAAACCTGGGCGTCAAACTGCACACCATCGGGGGTAGTGATGAATTCAAATGCATTGATACCATCTTGAAAGCAACTGAGCATAATGCCGAAATAGTCGGTGTTCTCCAACTCGTCGCGCGCGCTCAACTGATGAAGGATACTATCGGAAGCGGTGTCGAACAAGGTGGCACCTATATATATGGCTTCGTCATCGTAAATAACCCGGACTTCTGTTTTTTGGGAGGCCTGAGCACCCGGATTTGGACGGTTCTGCAGGAAATCTGTGGCGATTTCGGCAGTTGCCCAGGCCGCATCATCGAGCACCCCATCAATACGAGGGGGCTCTGCCAATCGCACGGCATTCAGCTTCTTCTTGACTTCGTCTGAACAAAAACCCAACATGGGTGCCAGGAGAAGGTAGGTAAACAGTAATCGGTTCATGGTCGTGGTTGCTCGTCGGTAAAAATACACGCATCCAATAAAAAACAAATTGTAGCGCTGTTAACGTGTGTTAAGCCCTGCTGCGGCTCAATAACCAGGTATGAACTCCAGGTGGAGAAATCGGTTGGTCATTTGGCGTATGCTTCAAAATGGACTTCTTACTTTTGGAAAAAATCCAAATTGATGCGTGTATTTATTCCAGTTGTTATAGTACTGACACTCGGATTGCTTCAGTGCTGCAAGTCGAGTGAAAAAACTGTTGAGGTTATTACACCCTCAGATCTTGATATTACCTTCTACAATGTTGAGAATCTGTTTGATACGATCGATGATCCGCAGAAATCGGATGAGGATTTTACGCCATCCGGCAAATTGCAATGGAATACAGAGCGCTACCAGCACAAACTGAAAAATCTGGCACGTGTGATTTCGCAGGACGGGAAGGAATTGCCCGAAGTGCTTGGACTTTGCGAAGTGGAGAACCGTCAGGTAGTTGAAGACCTCATGAAAATGCCTGCCTTTGCAGGGGTTGATTACCGAATTCTGCATCGTGAAAGTCCTGATGGGAGGGGAATCGACGTGGCGCTGGCGTACAATGCGGCCGTGATTCAATTTGAGGAGGTCAGCTATATACGTTCGAAGCTCCCGCATGGTGATCGTCCGAATACCCGATTGGTGCTGTACGCGCGGGGAATGAGCGGAGGAGACACGCTCCATGTTTTTGTAAATCACTGGCCATCGCGTCACGGCGGACAGCAAGAATCAGAACCGAACCGACTGACAGTGGCCTATAACGTGGATCAGGTGTTGGATTCGATTCGCGGTGTGAACCCCATGGCCAAGATTCTCATGATGGGTGATTTCAACGACTATCCGAACAACAAGAGTCTGGTCGAAATCATTCAGGCCGGTAAGGACGATGATAGTCCGATGATTAATTTAATGTGGGACAAGCACAAGATGGGCGAGGGGAGTTACAATTATCGCGGTGAGTGGGGAGCGTTGGATCAGTTTGTTGTGTCACCACCGTTGGTGTCGGCCACCAAGGGATTCCAGGCCGAAACGGAGACAGTGGAGTTTGTTCGATTCCCCTGGTTGATGTACGTTGACAAGGAAGGAGTGGCCTATCCTAACCGCACGTATGGCGGTCCCAATTATTATGGAGGCTACAGCGATCACCTGTCGATTCACATGAAATTGACGTATATCAAGGGCAATAATCCGCAGTAGGACATTGAATTGTAGTCATTTTTTGTAATTTTCGGCAAAACGAGTGACCTGAGTAGGCGGTTTACGTCTCAAAGCCGATACGCCTACAATCGAATTATAAAACACTTAAAAAAACTACGCATGCTCGATCAAATTTTAGGAGGACTGAAGGGCAACTTGTCTGATGTACTTTCCAAGAATAATATCTCAGCCGACAAGCTGGATGATTTAGTATCGCTTACGGGTGATTCTATTAAAGAACAAGCAGGAGAGGAAATGGCCTCAGGAAACATCAGCGGAATGCTCGACGTTTTCAAGAGAGGTGAAACCGGAGGCCCAATTGTTTCCGGCATTGTTTCCAATCTTGTCAGTAAAGTGACCTCTAAGTTGGGGTTGAATGAAGGTACGGCAGCTTCTATTGCCGAGTTGATTGTACCTATGGCCATCAAGGCCATTTCAGGGAAACTATCGGCTCAGGGAGGCGATGAGTCGGCCTTGACCTCACTGTTGGGAATGGACACCGACGGACTTCTCGGCAAGGCCAAGGGCATGTTGGGAGGACTTTTCAAGTAAGAAAACTATTTTTGAATACATAAAAACAATAGCCATGTTCGAAATCTTCAAGAGTGAAAAAAGCGGCGAATACTACTTTCGCCTCAAAGCGAAAAACGGTGAACCCATCCTTGCAAGCCAGGGATATTCGTCAAAGTCTGCTTGTGAAAACGGAGTAAACTCAGTTCAAAGCAATGCTGATGACGATGATCGTTACGAAGTAAAAGAAGCGGCCGATGGTCGTAAGTTCTTCAATTTGAAGGCGAAAAATGGTCAGGTTATCGCTAAGAGCCAGATGTACAAGTCGGATTCAGGTCTGAAGAATGGAATTTCTTCAGTGAAGAAGAACGCATTGGAAGGCAAAGTGAAGGATCTTACCGAGTAAGACCTCCTGAACAAGAATATTGAGAATCCCTTCTGCCAATCGGTGGAGGGGATTTTTTTTTTGAAGGGTCACCAAGGAATGTTCGATGGTAGGGAGGAGAAGAATGGAGCACCCGGTATCTAAATATTAGCAGGGGGAACCTGGTTGTTTGGGATCTGTGCTTAACGGCTCTTTTCGGAATGCGTTGATCCATGCGTTGGGTCAGTCGATCACGATTGTCGATCATCCGAACCTCCGTCCAATTGCGCGTTGAGCGTCCCATGTAGTCGCAGCAGGATCGATTGTTATGGATTGAGTCATCCTCCGGTTTGGTTGAGCTCTTCTAGCACGCGGAGAAGCGTCAATGTCAACAGAGTCATGAATCCGCTCCCTGCGATCATTGACGATTCAGCGAGTAGCACCAGCGTTCGCATAGGGTGAACCGATGTTTTGGTAAGATACATTTACGTTTGCACCGGTGACACCTTGGTTTACATGGTTGACACTAACGTTTGCACCACGGACAACTCTATTTGCACGTTGACACCTTTGAATGCAAGGTTGACATTTTCGATTGCACAAGGGATACTTTTTTTTGTACAAGTGACACCTCTGTTTGCACGAGGGACAGCTTCGTCTGCACACTTGACACTTTCGTATGTATGAGTGACACTTTCCGTTGCACAAGGGACACCTCCGTTTGCACGATTGACACCTTCGTATGCATGAGTGACACCTCCGTCTGCACAGTTGCCACTTTCGCATGCATGAGTGACACGTTCCTTTGCACAAGTGACACCTTCGTATGCATGAGTGACACTATCCTTTGCATAAGTGACACCTCATTCTGCACCGTTGACACATATGTTTGAGTTGGGGGTGCCTTCGTTTGTACTGTTGGCACTTTCGTTTGCAGGAGGTAGCCCATCGCTTGCATGAGATGCACTGACGTTCCGGCGGGATGCACTTATAGTTCAACGGGAATGACTATTATCCCAACGAGATTCATCAGCATGCTTGAGGGATTCATTGAGTTTCCAACGAGTGACACCACCGATTCTATAAGAAACGCAGCTGTTCTGGCAGCGTCCCTAATGGTTTCTGAGGGGAGTGGCGACGACTGAAGAGGATTGGCCAGAATAGTGACTTACACACTTCTTGGGATAA
>JAGQVX010000120.1 GCA_020437755.1 Flavobacteriales bacterium | reverse complement strand
AATGTAAGCTTATTTTATAAAAGGCTGCTTATGATATCCTCTGCTTTAATTCACAATTTTTCGATTATGGGGGTTGGTGGTGTCTCGAATCACTATTTAAAACTCACCTTTTTATGGGGGTTGGAGTGTTCCTCGGGGCGGCACCCTCAGGCCCAATATTGCAAAATTAGTTCATCCGGAAATTCGGGGCAATTCTCAAGCTGTTGTCTTTGTAGGTGTGCAGTTTTGTTGTGTGGATGGAGGGGAATTGATTCAAGGGGGGGATTGATTTCAGGGGTGCAGTTGCATCGGGGTTGAGACGCGATGAATCGCGTCTGTACGATGGGGGGCGCGATGAAGCGTGCTCGGGCCGATATTTCTCTATTCGCATCGAGAGAGGGGCGCGATGAATCGTGCCCGGGCCCATATTTGTTTATTCGCGTGGAAGGAGGCGATTCCAAAAATTAGCCGATAAAAACGGTGGTTTTTTGTCGGGCGGAATGGATAAGCAGCGTGTGCTTTCCGGGGTGGGAATTTGAAACGTTGAAGGAGAACGTCCGGGATTCGGGGGTTGATTCACCGGAGAACAAGGTCTCCACCACAGCACCTTCGGGATTCAACAGGCTTATGGTTACTTCTTCATGAACGGGAAAGTCTATTTCGATTTCATACGAGCCATCGTCTCGCTTTTTCACGTCACCCGGATCAATATAGTCGGCAATAACCTCTCCTTGTTTCATCTTACCCAGCATACGTCGGTACAGAATAATACCCAACAAAATCACCAGTGTAACAAGTAGCGTGAGCCGAAGCGTCTCGATCATTTCTGAGTCCATTTACAGCGAGATTATACCTTCAATTTTGGAGGCGTGGGTGTAGCGTTCAAATACGGTATCAGCATTCAGTACCAATTCCTTTACGGTTATGCTTACGTAGTTGCCATTGCGCGACAATTGCTCGCGAAATTCTACCGATTCATTGAACAAGCCCTTTAAATGAAGGATCTTTTGATGATCATTGGGAAGAATGAATTTGAACATGTACACAGCGGGCCATTGATGCACTTCATCCAACTTTGCCCGCAGCTGATTCAATTTGTCCTGATCCATGCTGCAAAGGTAGCAACACCGCTTTTACTCGGGGTCCGTTTCGCTTGAATTTTCTTTGACAAACGCCAAAAAATCGTCCAGATTATGGATTAAGGCGTTCAGGTTCTCCCAATTGACACTATAGCAGCTGTTGGGACCAAACAAGCGCCCTTCAATAAGCCCTGCCTTTTTGAGTTCGCGGAGATGTTGAATGACGGTTCCCGGTGCAAGTGGTGGTACTTCAATTACCTCTCCCCTCACCGGTTCACCGATGCGAATCAAGGTTCGGATAATAGCAATACGCGCCGGGTGGCCCAACGATTTGGCGTATGCCGACAACGCTATATTCCGATCATCATATGACTTCTCAGTCGATCTCATTCTTTCCCGAAATTACAGGGAGCAAGGCCTCGTTTGACCGCCTTAACTCAATCATTGCAGTAGCTTAACACTCCCGCAAAATGCTTGCTCCATTGTTAGGTCATTGTTAATTGATAACGATCCCACGTCTCATTTTACCATCTTCCCATTTGCCGAATGGCAGAGCTTAGAAAAAAATAATCCCACTCATGAACTTTTCTGAACCACGCGTGTACGGGGGACTAAATTGCACTACTTTTCTTCCATGATTCAATCCGCACTCATACGTTGCTTTTCGCTTCTCACCCTGGCATTAACGCTCGCCGGAATGCACGCGCAAGTCAGTGAACCCGATACGTTTCCGGCCGCATTGAATGTTCTGGGCCTTACCCCGGCTTCCACTCAGCAGCAATGGATCGATACTTATGAAAAGGAACACCGGCAGACTCAGGACTTGAGTACACGAAAGGTGTCTGCTGCAGGAAGTCAGCAACTTTCGGAGATAGTCAATACGGTTCAGATATATCAACCCGAATCTTTTGCTGCACACTACCTCGCCTATCTCGATCAATTCCCTCAAGATCAATCCTTTGAACGATTGAAAAAAGCACAGCAGGCAGAACCTGACAATGCCTTGATTTTCGACGATATGATGTTTCTGGGTGTGGTGTCGCAAGACAAGTCCGTTACGGCCCAGTATGCTCAAAAGCTCTTGAATTCGGGCGTTTTCAGTGAAGCGGTTTTGGAGTATGCGCGCAACGTCCTTCACTCCATGCCCGATGGATCGGTGGTGGTGACGTATGGCTTTGATGACACGTTCCCCATCTGGATTGCACAATATGTTTCAGGCATAAAGCCAAATGTTAAAGTCGTTCCGGTAGACCTACTCGGCAACCCCAAATACGCGCAGCGCATCTGTTCGTTGCTGGGTGTGGAAAAAGTCAGTTTCGCAGATATGGATGCTAAAAAACGCATTGACCATTTGCTGAATAGCTCTTATCCTTACTTATACCTGGCGCTTACTGTTGACGGAGGAATACTGAAAAAAGCGCAGAAAAAATTGTACCTCACCGGACTGGCACTGCACCATTTGCCGGATGGCATAGAGAACGTCTCTACCCTCGTGTACAACTGGGAAAATCAATTTGAGAAGAACCACCTCAACTCGAACGAAGGGATCATCAGGAACTATCAATTGATCTATGCTGTTTTGGAGGACTATTATGAATATTCAGGAAATGCGGCATCCTTAGAACGCATACGTTCACGAATGCGGAATATGAAGTCGAAATTAAGCAAGACAAAATCCTCCTCACCGGCAACTCACTGATGGCCTTGTTGGGAAAAACATATCACACCTTCTCCGACGAAGACCTTATGCTGCACGTGGCAGCAAAGGACAGCAAAGCGTTTGCAGCTTTGTACGACCGTTATTCAGGAAGAGTGGTGAACTACTTCCACCGAATGTTGTGGCAGGACGAAGAGTTGGCGCAGGATTTTATGCAGGAGCTCTTTATGAAAATCGTTCACAAGCCTGAACTGTACCAGCAAGGGAGGCCCTTTAAAACTTGGTTTTTTAGTATTGCCAATAATATGTGCAAGAACGAATACCGGCGGCGTGAAGTGCGCAAGGGAACGGCCAATGAACTGCCCGAGCAAGTGATGGGAGAAAGCGGATTGGGAATTGAATCGAATGTGGATCATACCGAATTTCGCGCGCGCTTGAATGAAGCCCTGGAGGAGCTGGACGAAGCAAAAAGAAGTGTTTTTCTGCTGCGCTACGAGCAGGATATGAGCATAAAAGAAATCAGCGAAGCATTGGAATGTAGCGAAGGAACAGTGAAGTCAAGGTTGTTCTATACTCTCAAAATGCTCAACAGCAAATTGAAAGCCTTTGAAGGAATTGGAGCCATGCTGATCATCATGAATTGGATAAACGAATGGATATGAACCGACATAAAAAATACGATCCCGAGGATATCGAGTCGTTGTTGTTGAACAAGCGGTTCGATGAACTTTACCCCGAAGAGGAGGCTTTTGTGCTGGAACACCTCGACTCACCCGATGAGTACGAGACGATGCGGCGTACATTGTTGGAATTGGAACAAATCGACTGGTCGGAAAACCAGATTCAACCCCGAAGGGATATTCGCCGAACACTGCTCGCTGAGTTCAAGTCGGAACGTCGCGGTGGATTTGTTTTCTGGCTTAATTCTTTGTTTGCCATGCCCGAAAGCGGACGCTGGTATCAAAATCGGGGATTACAGTTGGCACTGGGGTTATTGATCATTGCATTGATCAGCTCCCTCCTGCTTTTCCGTCCGACTCCTGGGCATCACCTTGCCGACCGGAGCCCTGAACACAGCAATGCCGAGCGCACTGTTGAACCTATTTCAGACTCACTTGAGCGGCTTGATTTGAGTAATGCCATTGCGGAAAACAATACGGCAGCCGCCAAAGAAAACGCGGAGGAGGAAACCCATGATTTGAGGCTAGACCTGACTGCACGTCGCGATCAAAATAAGGATATGGCTTTGGAAACAGAAATAACCACAACCACCTCTGCCGACGATTTATTGAAGGAAGATTCATTTGCCGGTGTGGCATTCGACGATGCTCATTTGAAGATAAGCGAACAGGCTGATGAGATTCAGAGTGTCGCCCTGGATAACCTGGCGGATTACACCGCACCTCAAGTAACCATCCAAAACCAAAACGCCGAATCAACGGTAACCTATACAGCTCCGTTGTCTACAACGAACGTCTATGTGACTGACGAAATGTATGGCAACACCACCCAGGAACGTATCGTGCTGAGCGAGGTTGTTGTTACAGAAGAAGGTGCAGACCTCTTCGAACCAGCCAATCCATTTGCCGAAGGCGTATCCTTGAAAATGTACAAGTCCTTCGTCGATGAATTGTACACTTCGCGTTGATGATGCGGATTGAATCGCCTTTCATAATGAGCCATTCGACACCCCAATTCTGCGCAAAATGCACTTCGTGGCGCATTCGTGTACCTTTTATGGCTTGCGCTCTGTACCTGCTCACATTCTCGTCTGAAGCACAACCCGGATTTGACCCGGATGATTTCCGCAGTTTGAGTTTTCATGCCGTATTGGATTCATTGGAAGAAGATCCACATAATCCAAAATTCATGTGGCAGCTATCTCAGATGGTTTTCTCGGTTGAAATACATCCTTTCACATCTCCCGAAAAGAGCATTTCGGCGTATATAGATCGGTACCAACCCTTTGGATCCTCGAAGCAGGACTCTGTATTTGCCTATTTCCGACAAATGTGCGACATGTGCCCCAATCGCAGGGAGTGGATTCGCAATCCGGCGATTGAGATGAATGCCTTTCTAATTAAACATATCGATGAGCTATTCGAAGACCTGGACTGGCTGATTGAGCACGAACCCGTGGTGGAGCAAACCTCCTTCTACTACACTTTTGTCCGTGAGGGAAATCTAGCTGCTTATCTTATCCAACGTGGGAAACTCCATTTCATGACGGGAAACACTGAGCAGGCACTCACCGATTTTACCCATGCCTTGAATGCACAACCCGGGAAGGTGTACTATGCAGAAGCATGCGTAGCTGCGGCAGCTTGTCATTTTCACAAGAATGAATTCGAAGAAGCGCTCGGTTTTATTGATCTCGCCGAACCAGTAATCGAGTACAATAACCTTTTGCAAACAACGATTCCCAAGCATTATAATTTTGAGGAGGTGCGCATTCATCTTTGGACTCAAATGGGTGACCATGAGCAACTTGAGGGTTATCTATTTAATCGTTGGGTCGAATACCTGAGACATTACTACGACGCCCTGGCTGAGCCTGACGGAACGGTGAATTACAACGCTGAAAACTTGCTGAGACAGGCACGTGAGTACGAAAACCGTTACTATGAGCAGGTTCGGAAGCGCATTCCCGAACCAACCCGTGAAGAATGGGTTGCTATTCTGCAAATGGTAGTGACCGCGATGGAGCAGTAGCAGAACTCTTACCTTGCGGTGGGGCTTATCCAGTATCGCAGGGCAGCCTACTGTCCGCCTACATTCCACTTTTTAATTTGGTCATCTTTTGTCACTCCATCAAGAATCTCAACGTAGATCCCATCCGACAAACCGAGTGTGACATCGCGACGTTCCCACTTGTTATCTCCGACCAATACTTCCACGAAAGGTTTTTTATCTTTATCGTACTGCAATCCCTCCTCAGAAATGGCCAGGACGTTCTCCCGTGAATCGAGCACCACGTCTGCATTTGCTGAATAGCCAGCACGTATAAACTCCCCTTCTCTCAACTGAATGGCAGCGCGAATCTCAAACTGAATGGCTCCATTTACATCTGCCCCTTTCGGACTGATATACTCCAGCACAGCATCAAATGTGCGATTTTCGATGGCCCCAATGGTCACAATCAGACTCATACCGTTGTGGAGCTTTTCCACTTCACTCTCATCAATATTTCCTTTGAAAATCAGGTCGCCCATATCAGCTATGCTCGCAATGGTAGTTCCGTCGTTGAAATTGTTGGACTCAATCACCGAGTTTCCTTCTTCAACCGGTACATTCAACACCATTCCTGAAATAGTTGCCCTCACAATCGTATTGCTCGATCCACTTCCCGACCGCCTGGCCACGCCCTCGCGCACGATTTCCAAATTGTCGGTCGCTGCCTCATTCTCTTCACGTGCAGATTTAAGCGCTGTGTCGAATTGCTGGAAATCTGCCTGGGCCACCACGCCCTGATCCAGTAATTTCTTGTTGCGGTCGTAATCCATTTGAGCATTTTCCAGCGCAATCCTGGCGCGCTCCACGCGGTTCTCGGCATTATTCAGACTCACCATGTCCGGAATCACCTTTACTTTGGCAATCGCGTCGCCTTCGGCAACGGTGTCACCTGCTTCGACATACATCTCCTTGATGATCCCGGAAATTTGGGGTTTGATCTCGATTTCCTTGCGAGGCTCAACCGAACCTGTAGCCACACTCTTCAACGTGATAGTTTGAAAGTGAGGAATGATAGTATCGTACTGTTGCTCAGTTCCTTTCTCCTTATTATAGAGATAGAAAATGGTCCCTATCGCACCCAATACGACGATAATTACAAAAACGATTAACGCTGTTAAACAACCTTTATTCATAATCCTATGATCTCAATGCATCTACCGGTTTGATTGATACTGCCCGATACGCCGGAATCAGTCCGGCCAACGCCCCGAAAACAACCATAACTCCCAATGCTAAAATGATGACTAATAAACTTACTTCCGGATTTTGAAAGGGCGTATCTCCTCCGCCCCCCAATAACGAATTGACTAATTCAATAATTCCCACTCCTACCATCATTCCAACAAAACCCGAAACAATGGTCAGCAGAAGCGTTTCCGCAATAATCTGCCGGATGATCGACTGCGGAGTAGCCCCAAGAGCCCTTCGCACGCCAAATTCACGTGTGCGCTCATTCACGGTGATGAGCATTATGTTGATGATGACTATTATTCCCGCTAGTAAAACCAGGCTACCTACGCTAAACCCTACGATATCGAAAGCACCAAAGATGAGGTTTACTTCCTCCATGCGCTCAGCCATATTGAAATGCCCAAAAGCCCGCTTGTCCTCAGGATGAACGGATTTCCGTTCCTTGAGGGCAGCCATCACGATGTCTTCCGTTTCCTGGATGGGGACATCCTCGCGACTTAGAATACTGAGCCAGCCCACCTCATCACCCCAGTTGAATGCACGTTGAAACGTGGTGAATGGAATGTAGATAGACTCCGTCTCTTCGAGCGCGTCTTCTCCACTCTTCATGGTACCAAATACACCCACAACTTTGAAGTTGATTCCGTTCAACTGCACAATGCCGCCAATGGTGTTCTCGCCTTCCGCAAAAAGTATTCGGGCGACTTGTTCACCAATCACACAAACCTTGCGCTTCTCTTCAATGTCAGACTGATTGATGTATCGTCCCTTGCGAATCAACACCGGCTCGATGAGCATATATTCCGGGTAATCGCCATAAATATTGAAAGCCCCTGTTTTTGAGCCGCGGGAAACATTGTTGGTTCCGCGATAGCCACCCAGTTGATTCCTCGGTGAAATGACCTCTACTTCCGGAATGTTTTCCCTGATATAATCTACATCGGAATTATTGAGTTCGAACCTCCTTCCCGCCTGAAACCCCTTGTACGGAAGCGTCGTGGCGCTGCTCCACATAAATGCGCTGTTGCGCGCAATTCCACGCATTTCCGACGCCACGCCATTTTCTAACCCATTTCCACTACCTACCATGACAATGAGCATCATAATCCCCCAGCCAACGCCCACACATGCCATTAAGGTGCGAGTAGGATTGCGCAAAATCGGCTGAAACAATTCTATGATCGTATCTCTGTCCATTTCGTTATTCGTCGCGCAAGGCTTCTACAGGTTTGATGGATACAGCCCGTAGCGCCGGTGCCAGTCCGGCGAGTGCTCCGAAAAACACGGTCAGACCAATAGCTACAAGGACCGCGGTGACGTTCACCACAGGTGATTTAAAAAACTCATGCTCGATAAACATTCCCAGTAAAACCAAGGCTCCCACGCCGAGCATCAGACCGATAAGTCCGGCCACAAGCGTTGTAAAAACCGACTCTTGCAGGATCATCCAGACAATCGAACCGGGTGTGGCCCCCAGGGCCTTTCTCACGCCAATTTCCTTTGTTCGTTCTTTGACAACGATCGACATGATCAGGGAAACGCCAATGATTCCAATGAGCATGGTGAGGATACCTATCATGTAGATGAATACATTGATGCCCTGGAAAATATTCTGCATGGTTTTGAATTCCTCGTTCACATTGCGCACATCGATTCCCCGTGTATCATCAGGATGAACTTTGTGTTTGGTGCGCAGGTAAGTATCAATGCCTCCGGCCATTTCAATGGACTCTTCAAAGGTACTTTCTCCCGTGCTCACAATAAACATATCCACTTGATCCCTCCCTCCGGCAAAGAGCTTTTGTCCGGTGGTAATGGGCAAGTACACCATACGGTTCTCCCAACGGCTATTGGGGTCGTTGTATGTACCCACAACCTTGATATTGACGCCCATAACCGAAATCAATTCCCCAATGGGGTCGGTCTCTCCAAACAAGTCCTCTACTACTGTTTGTCCGATTACAGCCACTTTTCGCGACTGGGACAAATCGCGTTCATTGATAAACCGGCCCGTTGAAAGAACGGTCCGTTCAACTTCCTGATGTCCGGGATGAACACACCGAACTCCGAAATTGCTCAACTCCTTACCCCACTTCACCTGTGCATTCCAAAACTGCAAGCGTGAAGAGCTGGTTGTTATGCGATCATCTTTCGCTACTACTTCATCATGGTCCTGATTTCGGTATTGAATCTGCCGGTTGGATTGATATCCCATGTAGGGCAGCGTTGTGGCTCCTCTGCGGATCCAAAGGGAATTTACGGCATCATCGTTCAGCGCGTCGTAAGCGCCGTTTTGAAGTCCCTGCCCCAGTCCCAGTAGGATGACCAGAATAAAAATCCCCACGATCACCGAAATGGACGTGAGAATGGTACGCAGCGGATTGTGCAACATCGTTGAAAGAATCTCTATCCACTGATCGCGATCCATCATAGTGACTTCACGTTTGTCCGTTCATCGCGCACAATTAAACCATCTTTCAAACCAATTACCCGATCGGTAAGCCCGGCAATATCGTTTTCGTGTGTCACAATCACTACCGTCATGCCCTCGCTATTGACCTTCCGGAGTACCTCCATTACTTCGTAGGACGTCTGCGAATCCAAGGCTCCGGTAGGTTCATCGGCGAGGATTACACTCGGATTGGAAATCAGTGAACGAGCAATAGCGACACGTTGTTTTTGGCCACCACTCAATTCATTTGGCGTATGCCCGGCCCACTGTAAAAGCCCTACTTTATCCAGGTATTCATGAGCGAGCTCCATGCGCTGCTTACGCGGCACTTTTTGGTAATACAGCGGAAGTGCCACATTCTCAACGGCTGTTTTAAAGTTGATGAGATTGAACGACTGGAAAATAAACCCCAGGAACCGACTTCGATACTGTGCAGCTTTGGCCTCGTTGAGGTTTCGAATGAGGGTTTTATCGAGCCAGTATTCTCCCTCGTCATAATTGTCGAGCATACCGAGAATATTGAGCATCGTGGACTTCCCGGAGCCCGAAGACCCCATGATGGAAACCATTTCCCCTTTCTCTATTTCCAGGTCGATTCCTTTGAGAACATGCAGGGCATTTTTACCCGTTTTGTAGGATTTATGTATGTTTTTCAGTGTTATCATAAGCCGGCATTCGCCAAATGTAGTGAGTCCCGAACGGACCTGCCGTATTCAGACTCGGAAAAAAACCTAAATCATGGCGGTGTGGTCAATCCGCAAAATTCAATTTTCTTTGCGGTATGAATCGCTGGTTATTGTGGGTCCTTATTTTAACGCTCTGGTCGTGTTCAGGCCATCAGGAAAAGGCGGCACAAGGCCAAATGCACACCCCGATACCCCTCGAATACGCCCGCGGTTTTGAGCTGTTCTCAACAGGTGATGGCTATTACGTAGTACTTTACAATCTGGAGAGCGACGAGCGCGAAATCCTCACTACGATTCAAGTGGGAGGCGATACGCCTGATTCATCTCATGCCGCAATCCATTTGGCGCATGCCGCACAACGACTGGCATGCCTGAGCACCACACACATCGCCTTGTTGCAGGCCTGTGGCTCGCTCGACCGACTGATAGCCACGGCATTTGCAGAATATGTCCGCAATCCGGAAGCGCGCGCCATGATCGAATCGGGAGCACTTCGTAATTTGAGCGGGTCGGAAGATGTGGATACGGAACTGCTTATTGATCTGTCGCCCGATGCCTTTCTGGTATATCCCTTTGGCAATGAAGATTACTCGGTGTATGATCAGTACCACATCCCCTGTATTCCCATCTCCGAATACCTTGAAGAACATCCCCTCGGAAGAGCGGAATGGATTAAGCTAGCAGGCATTCTCACCGGACAATTTGAAGCTGCCAATGAGGCATTCAACACCATGAAAAAGCGGTATGAAAAAGCGGTAATTGAATTGTCATATAATACTGATTTAGAACATCCTACCGTATTTACCGGAAGTCATAGTAGCGGCATGTGGTTTGCACCTCCCGGGAACAGCTATATCGGACAATTCATTGCCGATGCAGGAGGGAAATACCTGTTTGCCGACTATCATCAGCGGGGCAATGTTGAGTTGCAGTTTGAGGAACTTATCGACCGCGCTTACGATGTAGATTACTGGGGAAAGGTGGTGTATGAAGAGGGAGATTTGACCCTTGAGTCGATTCGGGCAAATGACGAGCGATATGCGAATCTAAAAGCATTCAAATCGGGTCAGGTGTTTTACTGCAACGCCGCTGAAACCGATTATTTTGGCGATGCCATTGTGGAGCCGGGGGTTATTTTGGAAGATCTCATTGCTATTCTCCACCCCGAGTTGAATCCCGGCCACCGCTTTACCTACTTCAAACCGATAGAGCCATGAATCACCTGTCCAAGGGTTTGATTTTAATGGCTTTATGCCTCGTGTTTGCCTTTCTGGAACTGGCTCTGGGCAGCGTTACCATCCCATTAAATCAGGTGATTTCCATTCTGCTGGGTGGTGATGCCGAAAAGCAGTCGTGGGAATTGGTTGTGCGCTCAGCCCGGCTGCCCCGCATGATCACTGCTTTCCTGGCCGGGTCTGGTCTGGCCATGAGCGGATTGCTGATGCAAACCTACTTCCGAAATCCTTTGGCGGGTCCTTCCGTACTGGGTATTACTTCGGGATCCAGTCTGGCTGTAGCCCTGCTTGTCATGCTCAGTGGAGGAATGACGGTCTGGAGCGCGGCAGTAGGTGTTTC
>JAGQVX010000011.1 GCA_020437755.1 Flavobacteriales bacterium | reverse complement strand
CTCTTTCCCGGCTGCATTATTCCGGTATTCTCTTAATTCCATGTTCTACTCTGCCTTCCTTTTTGGCCCTGTATGCTGAGTGGCTGATGATGAGTTTAAGTAAGGACGGTGGTCTGGAGTTCCACTTTTTTGTTTCACGCAAAGGCGCAAAGGCGCAGAGGTTATGGGTTGTGTTTACAATTGTTCTTGATAGTTCTTTTTCAGTCACTTTCCTCTCTTTGCGTCTCTGCGGCTTTGCGTGAAACTTATCACATCAAAAATCTCATTCCAGTTTACCTGTTGCCTTATTCCGGTATTCCCTTAATTCCATGTTCTACTCTGCCTTCCTTTTTCGCCCGATACTCTGAGCTGCTGATAATGAGTTTAAGTAAGCGCGGAAGTCGGGAATATGGTAAATCAAAAAAACTCTCCATGCTGAAACAGAAAGTCAAAACCTCACTGCACCCCCCTCATTTTCCCTACCTTCACCCCATGAAAAGCTTCGTCGGTACGTGCTTGCTTCTCTTGGTGTTTCTTGGGGCTTCCAACGGACAAAACACCACGTTCTCCCGTGACAGTGCCAATTATATGGTGATTATGAATGAGGGATTTGCCGTGGGAAGAACCGACTCGATTGCGGCTATTGAGGTTTTGAAGAGGGCGGAGGCGTTTGCCGACAGCACCGGGAATCCCCATTTTGAACTCAAGAACCAACGCCTGTATATCTGGTACCTTGTGCAATGGGGCTATACATCGGAGGCCGATAGCTTGTTTGACATGATGATTGATGATGCATCACGCCTCGATGATCAACAGAATCTCTATTCGGCGTATGCCGGAAAAGCATCCCTGCTCTATCAATTGGGAAGCTATGGAAGATCCCTTGAATACTACTTCGATGCCATAAACATTGCCGAAGAACGGAAGGACTGGCTGAACCTGTCCAGAATGTACAACAACCTTTCGCTGGTGCAAAACAAGTTGCGCGATCATCAAGGTTCGGTTCAAACGCTGAACAAGGCCATCGCCATGAAAAAAACATTGGGCGATAGCGTTGGATTGGCCAACAACTACATCAATCTGGGAAATGTATTCGTGCAACTGCAGAATCAAGACAGTGCTTTGGCTTATTACCATTTGGCGAATGCCTTATACCTTGCCACCGGAGACACCCTGGAGGCCAAATTGGTGGCCAACAATATCGGTGAGATGTACTATAAATTTGACGCCTTCGACTCCGCTGCCAGGTATATCGATTCGGCCCTTGTTATCCGCCGGCAAATGAGACCCTCGCTGGATTTCCTCATTACCCTTACCTATCGCGCCAATATTTTCAATGCCAGTGAGCAATTCGATAGCGCCCTTGTCATGATTGGCACGGTAGAAGACATCCTCGGCGATCAATACCACGCTCCCCTGCTCCGCGACGTGTACCTGGCCAAATCTAATGCCTTGGCAGGCACCGGACGCCTGGCGGAAGCCTACGAAGTAATGAAGGCTCTCCAAGCCGTGGAAGAAGACCTCAACACGACCGAAGAAAAGGAATTGCAAGAAAAATATGAAGCCTTGTTCCTCACCAAAGAGAAAGAAAACGCGCTGAAAATCCAGGCCATAGACCTCGAAAATCAAAAAGGAAAAACCCGACTATGGATCATTATCGGAGCGGCAGCATTGTTGCTTTTCGTCCTGGCTGGCAGTCTTGCGATTGCGAACCGGCGAAAGAATCAAGCCCTTGCTGAGAAAAATGCGGTAGT
This sequence comes from Flavobacteriales bacterium, assembly GCA_020437755.1. Taxonomy (GTDB): domain Bacteria; phylum Bacteroidota; class Bacteroidia; order Flavobacteriales_D; family Sanyastnellaceae; genus JADFAK01. The sequence goes on along the minus strand of JAGQVX010000011.1, from coordinate 43,385 downwards.
CACCAAATCGCTTCAAGAGCGTGAAGTGCTCATGCGCGAAATCCATCACCGCGTGAAGAACAATCTGCAAATCATCTCGAGCATGCTCAGCATGCAAAGCCGACGCGTGAGCGACCAGGATGCGAAATCGGGAATGATCGATAGCCAGCACCGCGTCAACAGCATGTCGCTGATTCATGAACATTTGTACCGCGACGAAAATTTGGCGCATGTCGCCCTACCTGATTACCTCAACAAACTCATTAACAACCTGATGCAGAGTTTCGATACGGAGCAAATCACCGTGGATCGAGAAATAGCAGATCTTCAGGTAGATATGGATACAGCGGTGGCATTGGGCCTCATGCTCAATGAAGCCTTCACGAATGCGATGAAGCATGCCTTTTCGACCGATCAACCCGGCCATGTGAACGTAGTGCTTCAAAAATCCAACAGTGCTTTGGAAATGAGTATTCAAGACAATGGCCAAGGCTTCGACGCATCTCAGCAAAACAGTCGATCATTTGGCATGACCATGATGCGGGCTTTCACGGAAAGTTTGGAAGGCACATTAACCATAGAATCTGAACCCGGAGCCGGAACGAAGATCCGATTCATAATCCCATTCATTTAACAAGTACTACGGACGCTAAATTATCGCTAAATTTGAACCGATGTCATCTACTTATACCACTATTGAAATCTGTGCGGGAGCTGGTGGACAAGCCTTAGGTCTAGAACAAGCTGGGTTTCACCATAGTTATTTAGTAGAAATCGAAAATGCTGCATGTTGCACACTTAAGTTGAATAGGCCCACTTGGAATGTAATTGAGGCTGATGTTAGGAGTTTTTCGGCAAATATGCTTTCAAATATTGATCTTCTGGCTGGAGGTGTTCCATGCCCCCCATTTTCCGTAGCTGGAAAGCAAATGGGCCAGGAAGACGAAAGAGATCTGTTTCCAGAGATGATTCGACTTGCTGGTGAATGCTTACCAAGAGCAATAATGATCGAGAACGTGAAAGGATTGATGTCCAACAAATTCGACTCATATAGGAACCACATAGAAGATGAATTCGAAAAACTTGGGTATCGTGGTGTTTGGAAGCTCGTAAATTCATCGGACTTCGGCGTCTCCCAGTTAAGACCAAGGGCAATATTTGTGGCTTTTCTCGATGACTACTTGGATTATTTTAGTTGGCCACAACGAATAATAAATCCACCAACCATCGGTGAATTGCTATTTGAAGAGATGTCTTCAAATGGTTGGAAAGAATCTGATTCCTGGAAGGCGAAGGCATGTCAGATAGCTCCAACCTTAGTAGGAGGATCAAAAAAACATGGGGGTCCAGATCTTGGACCTACTAGAGCAAGAAAAGCTTGGGCGGTCTTGGGAGTCAATGGGAGTAGCCTTGCAAACGAAGCTCCTGACGCTGATTTTACTGGCATGCCAAAATTGACAGTAAAAATGGCAGCTTTGGTACAAGGGTTCCCTTCCAATTGGGAATTCTACGGCAAGAAAACAGCCGCATACCGGCAAGTGGGAAATGCATTTCCCCCACCCGTTGCAAGAGAAATTGGAAAGAGTATTATCTCCGCATTGAAAAGAGAAAACAAAAACCCATGGCAACATCAAAGAAATCGGGTGCTCGAGCTAAACTTCGAAACTACTTCTTAACCAATATTGGTAACATCTTACATTCAGATGACCTACGAAAAATTGCAGGTATTAGTGAATGGGCACGCAGGGTGCGTGAGCTAAGAAACGAAGAAGGTCTCAATATCCTGACACACAACGACAGAAGCGACTTAAAACCAGGTGAATACCTGCTTTTAAGCGCGACTCCTATCCCCTCTTTTGAGCGAAGTATATCCAAGGAGATCAGGGCATTTGTATTGGATCGAAATGGATTTACATGTCAAATGTGTGGCGCGGCAGCAGGTGAACCACATCCATTTGACAATCAGAGAAAAACACGATTGCACATAGGTCATATCATTGATAAATCAATGGGAGGCTCTGATGATGTTGGAAATCTCAGGGCTGTCTGCTCTGTCTGCAATGAAGGCGCATCGAATCTGACTTTGAATAGACCAAGTGCTATTAAACTTGTTGCACAGGTACGAAGGGCGCCTGCAAAAGACCAAGTTGATATTTTGGAATGGCTTATAAGAAAATTCCCAAATCAAACACGAGAAATGCTAGCTAACACAAAAGGAAATGAGTCTAAATGATCATTGATAATCTGAGGAAAAAGACCCATTGCTGAAGAACAATAATAAAATACTCATCGTAGAGGACGAAGCGATGATTGCCGAAGATATCAGGGAACATCTTGAAGAGGGAGGCTACGAAGTGGTGGACATTGCCTACAATGGTAAATCGGCCTGCCACCTCCTTTCCCGACGGGATATTGATCTGGCGATTCTGGATATTCGTCTGAAAGGAGAAATGAGCGGCGTAGAAGTGGCTCAATTCATCAATGCTCAAATCCACATCCCGTTTATTTTTCTGACTTCGCATGCCGACAAGAATACTTTGGCGGATGCCAAACAAACCCGCCCCGGGGGATACCTGCTCAAGCCCTTCACCCGCGCCGGATTGCTGAGCAGCATTGAAGTAGCCTTGTTCAATCATGAGTCTTCTGACCTCCCTCAATTGGATGTATTGAACGAACAACTTCCCAGTCCGTTGTCGCAGCGCGAATACGAGCTGCTCATTGAATTGAAGAAAGGGGGATCCAACCAGGATGTAGCCGATTCCCTGGGCATTTCATTGAATACGGTGAAGAGTCATTTATATCATGCATTCGCCAAATTGGATGCTGCCAACCGAACTGACGCCCTGTATCGATTGGAACAATTGGCCCGGGGGAAAGGTCCGTTGGGTAAATAATTCACCTCACACTTTCGGGTGAGGCCCGAATGGTATGGACGAGGTAGTTTTGGTGTACCAAACACTTTAAACACCGTGCCATGAAGCACTTATTAACCCTCACCACCCTCCTGTTATCATTCACCCTCCACGCCGGAATCATCCGTGTGGACATTGACTCTCCAGTGAGCAATCCTAATGGTAATTCATGGGCTACGGCCTATACCAATATGTATGACGCCTACTTAGCAGCGAGCAACGGTGACCAAATCTGGGTAGCTGAAGGCACATACGCCACACCGCAGGCTCTTTTCATGGGCAGAGGAATTCAGATTTATTGTGGTTTCGAAGGTTGGGAATTCGACCTTTCGCAACGCGACTGGGAGAACAATGTAGTCACGTTCACCCAAAGTTTTAATACATACAATATAAGCAGCATTATTGCGGTTTCGAATTCTTGGAACAATCTTCCCGCAATTGGAGTTCTGGACGGCGCCCATTTTCTTGGGTGGGGTTTCACCAACAATATGACCCGATTGATCGGAGCCGGCGTTCCTAGTGAACTCACATTCCGAAATTGTGTCTTCGAGAATCTGTTCCTGGAGGACTACCTGATCACACTCAGCAATGATCCCTCTACCTACTCCTCTGAATTCTTATTTGACAACTGTGAATTTTCCGCTGTGCATGTTGGCGATGAAGCTGTGAATGAATGGGAAGAGGCCGATTGTGTCTTCAATGATTGTGCATTCAACACCTGTGTTTTCGGAAGCGATGTGCAGCACGAGGCTTTTTTCAAACAAACCACCTTAAGCAACACCTCTTTTAAGAGTTGTGTATTCGAAATGTTCAGCAACTGGTACTGCACACTGAATTCCTGTTTGATGGACCAATGCACCTTCACCACTACTTTTCCGGTAGTATGGGTAGAGACTACCGTTGTGAATTCCACATTGGTCAATAATACCATGAATAATCACCTGGTTTACTACGGTAATTTCACGAACACGATATTTTATGGCAATGTGAGCAACGGAGGTGAAACCCTTTTGTTCGACCCTTTTACTATCGTCATTAATTGCATTCTCCAGGAACCGTTCGACGGGGCTGGAGGAAACTATATGGTGGCCGATCCCATGTTTGTGGATCCCGACAATGGCGACTGGCATCTCACGGAGTGTTCACCTGCTGTGGACAATACCTCTATCAACATTTCCTTGGTCGATACCGATCTTGACGGCAATCCACGTGTAGTCAACAACGAATTGGACATGGGGTGCTATGAATATGCCGGTGACTCAAAATGGGTGGTTTACGTTGATAAAGATGCCACAGGGGCAAATGACGGAACTTCGTGGGAGGATGCTTTTATCAGTCTGCACGATGCCCTGAGCAACACATGCGACCATTCGGAAATTTGGATTGCAGAAGGTATGTACTGGCCCAATGAAAATGCCGGTGTCGATAGATACGCAACGTTTTCACTTGGGGATAACACCAAGATCTACGGAGGTTTCGCCGGATTCGAAACCTATAGAAGCCAGCGAGACGTTGAAAACAACAACGTATCCATCTCCGGGTACAATGGAACCACCTCAACCACAACAGACGACGCTTTTCATGTGTTCACCATAGCTTCGGGATCGGAAAATATAGTCATTGATGGAGTACGCATTACTTTTGGTCGGGCCGATGGAACAGGCACCTTTGCCAGTGGAGGGGGAGTGTATATGTCCGGAGGTTCTGCGCTTATTCAGAACTGCTCATTCCAGGCGAATAATGCTACCCTCGGTGGCGCCATTTTCGCCACCCAGGATGCCCAGTTAGAAGTGCGGGATTGTGAGTTTGCCTTCAATACTGCCACCCAAAAAGGAGGCGCGTTGTGCGTGTCCGGTTCCGGAATCATCAATTCTGCAACGACGATCGATCGCAGCACATTCCTGTTTAACAATGCCGCCAACGGCGGCGGGATATATGCCGACGGAGGCCAGTACATTTTCGCCAATTCCTTACTTCAGCAAAATACCGCTACTGTACAAGGTGATGGAATGGAAATGTACGGCTCCATCGAACTGTTCAACAGCACCGTGTATGGACATGAAGAAGGACTGTACGTAGGCGGAACGTGCGGATGCTACAACTCCATCTTTTGGGAGAATGACGACGACTTCGCCTACATGCAGGGGGAGGCATCGATCCAGGTCAAGTACAGTTGCATGAGCTCAACCACTCCCGGAGAAGGGAATATCAGCGCCAATCCCAATTTCGCCAGTCCGGCTACATGGGACTTCAATCTTACCGTTGATAGTCCGTGTATCAATAATGGAAGTAGTGACTTCATCTACGGAGAATTGGATATAGATGGCGACCCCAGAATCCATGATACCTCGGTCGATATGGGAGCCTATGAATTTAACTTGCCATGTGCGCCTCCGAATGATGTATGCAGCACTGCTACGGAACTCGATGTGAGCACAGCGCTGATGCTCACCCTTGATATGAGCTGCGCAACTCCGGATGCGGATTACTCCGGGTTCTGTGGAGGACAGGATGCCCGTTCGAGGTGGTATCACTTCACCATGCCCGACAACATTCTACAATGTTATCTTGGAGACTCACCTGATTCACCACTAGCCGGCGCTTCTTTTTCCTTGCATCAATCGTGCACCTCCCCAGCAATCACCTGTGATCAAAGTCTGTTTATAAACGACTTTTTTAACCCGGGCGCGGATGTGTATGTTCAGGTTTTCCAATGGGGAGTTCCGCAACCACTTAAGCTCAACCTCATTCCATTGATTCCGGAGATTGTGTCTGTTGCCCCTACCCAGCAGTCGGATTGTTACGAAGATGCTCCCTATTCGACGTATGATCAGCAAATTGTTGTGCACCATGCCAATACAGAAGCCTTCTCGTACTTCAAAATCAACAACACGCTCTTCCCTATCGAAGCTTCTCCGCAGTACATTGTGCTTTATGATTTGATTGCAGACGGAGATTTCATCGATCTGGCTATTTCTGTTGAGGGAAGCAATGTTTCCAGCCAAATCACCGATTTTGTGCAAACACCGTGCTGCGCTCCTTCAAATGATTCCTGCTCCGAACCGCGTCCGATAGATGCCGATATTCCCGTAATCGGAAAACTCGATTGCGCAACACAGGCCGTTGATGACGTATTAAGCTCATGTACCACAGATCCGGGAAGGAGCTTGTGGTATGACTTCCAGGCTCCACCTTCGGGAGCTGTTGAGTTGGAATGCTCTATTGTCCAGCTGAACGGTCCGTTCAACGTGCGCATGTCGGTATGGGACATGAGCGACGGTTGCCCTGATCCGGTAGAAGTTGGGTGCATCAATGCACTAGGCGATAATCAGAACGAAAGCGGCATCATCAGCGGACTGAATCCAAATCAAGGCTATCAGGTAATGATTTCCGGTTGGCAGAATCAAAAAGGGACATTTGAATTCGTGTTTCATAATGTTGAAAGTGTAGGTTGTGAGGGCGATTTCAACAATGATCTTGAAGTGAATTCGCTGGATCTGCTTTTGTTCTTGCAGGATTTCGGCTGTTCTTCCAATTGCGGAGACAAGGACTTTAATGGAGATGCAGTGGTGAATTCCATTGACTTACTTCTGTTCCTCGCTATGTTTGGAAACTCGTGTTTGTAGAACTCTTGGGAATTCAAGAATAATCCACTCCGGATTTCCTTGGATTGTCAAGACACCAATGCATACAGACGTAAATAACATCACTTTGAGCGTTCATCGTCCTTGAGGGATTTGAATAGCAATTCAAGCATCCTGTCCTTTACTGTTCACCGGAATGTACGATTAGCAGTACCTTTCTTCTCGAATCAATAAAACCTGCATTTATGAGAAAATATGTACTCTTTTCAATCTTTATGGGGATGATCGGAGCTGCCGGGGCGCAGACAAGCCTAAGCACAGCTGTAGACTTCACCGTAACTGACCTCGAAGGTCACGAGCATACGTTATTCGATTACCTGAATGACGGTAAGTACGTGTGCATCGATTTCTTCGCCTACTGGTGTGGGCCTTGTCAGACAACTGCTCCACAGTTCACTCAGGTATTTCACGAGTATGGCTGTAACGACGGCGAAGTCATTTTCTTGTCGGTTGAATACGAAGGAAGCACCGCTCAAACAGAAACGTTCGAGACTTCTTATTCCGGCAACAACCCTCCTCCGGCGGTAAGCGGGTTGGACGGTGGCGGTGGCGATGTTCACGCAACCTATGGAATACAACTGTTTCCAACTTACATTCTAATTGCCCCTGATCAATCAATCGTGGAACAGGACATTTGGCCAATGAGTGCATCTATTCTCGCTGGTGTTTTGGATTCTTATGGCATAAGCCAAATGGAATGCAGCACTTCAGTGGACGAAGCGAGCGGTGTGGCCGATGTGGTTGCTTTCCCAGTACCAGCTAAGGACGTTCTTCAAGTTCAACTCGAAGGCGCATCCGGTATCTCACAAGTAACCTTGTACTCAATTGTAGGCGAGCGCGTGCTTTCAACTACAACTGCTCAGAGCACTGTTTCACTTGACGTAAGTGAGCTTGAAAACGGACATTACATTTTGAGTGTTGAGAGTGGGTCGGAAATGATTCGCAAGAAAATCACGGTAATGCACTAAGGATTAAGTCCTGCTGTAAATAAACTTGAAAGGCTGCTTCAATACCATGAAGCAGCCTTTTCCATTTAGATCGCAATTCGCCCCGCATTTTATGAGGTATTTTATACCTTCGCACTCGCAAAAAAATGAGACATGAGCGTACTAGTTAATCGAAATTCAAAAGTCATTGTTCAGGGATTCACCGGAAAAGAAGGGACGTTCCACGCTGAGCAATGTCTGGAATACGGAACCAATGTCGTAGGAGGAGTAACTCCGGGCAAAGGTGGTCAGGAACACCTGGGCAAGCCTGTATTCAATACGGTTCATGACGCAGTGCAAGCCACTGGTGCTGATGTCTCAATCATTTTTGTTCCGCCTGCATTTGCCGGTGACGCCATTATGGAGGCTGCTGAAGCAGGCATTCGTGTCATCGTAGCCATTACAGAAGGCATTCCGGTGAAAGACATGGTGATGGTAAAAGAATACCTCAACGGAAAAGACTGTACCCTCATTGGCCCCAACTGTCCGGGTGTTATCACCGCCGGAGAAGCCAAGGTAGGCATCATGCCCGGATTCGTTTTCCAACCGGGAAAAATCGGTATCGTTTCGAAGTCGGGCACACTGACTTATGAAGCAGCCGACCAGATCGTTAAAGCCGGACTCGGCATTACAACGGCCATAGGAATCGGTGGTGATCCGATCATTGGCACAACCACATTGGAAGCTGTTCAATTGTTCATGAATGATCCTGAAACCAAGGGAATCGTTATGATTGGAGAAATCGGTGGTGATTTAGAGGCAAAAGCTGCGCGTTGGATCAAGGAAAACGGAACCAAGCCGGTAGTAGGATTCATTGCCGGAGAGACCGCTCCTAAAGGTCGCACCATGGGACACGCCGGTGCCATCGTTTCGGGAGAGGGTGAGTCGGCAGCCGCCAAAAAGAAAATCATGGCCGAATGCGGAATTCACGTTGTAGATTCTCCGGCTGAGATCGGCAAGCGAATGGCTGAGGTAATCGGCTAATTCGAAACGGATCTCCTCACAAGCAGCTCAAGACCTTCCCCATAACTCTTGGGATTATTGCGTAATTTTCGCAAAAATCGATTGCTTTGTGCGGTCTAATATGGTACTCCATGAATCGTAAGCTGAACGTGATATGGGTGATGACCCTCATCATTCTGAATATGACCTCCTGTAAACGGGAAGACTCTGACACCGTGAACCAGGATACTATCTGGACCCGCTATGAGTTGTTCTACGATGATAACGAAAGCAAAAGTTATGCACGTGCCACATTCCGCTTTTCGAATGCAGCCGGCACCAAGTTGGAGCTATCGGAAGGTGCAGAGGTTCGTTTTAATGATGAACTTATTCCCTGGAACAACGGACTGGCCTACTATGAAATGGAACTTCCGGGCTTTCAAAGTTCAGGAACCTTCACCTATACTGACCTGGAAGGCAACGATTACACCAACTCAATCGCTGTACCTACCGTCAATTTCCCGGCATCATTAGATTCTGTCCCCAGAAATGAGGCCTTTGAACTGGTTTGGGACGGAACTGCCCTGGGTTCAGGTGAAGCTGTTTCAGTTTGGGTTGACGGTGCACTGGAAGGCGATGAGCACTTGTTCGTTGAATCGAGTCAAGGAGCCTCGTCTATCGTCATGGCAAGTGATGATTTACTCCTTTTACCGGAAGGCAATGCATCATGGATTATGGAACGTTCTGCTTCACCCGGTATTCAGGAAGCTACTTCAGCGGATGGAATCCTTATTGCCCGATATCGATGTGCAGACAGGAGCGTGTACATGGAGTAACAACCGAAATAAAATGTTGAGGCCGGTCCTCATGCGAAAACGAAATCGTAAAAAAAAGTCTGCTCAACGAAGAACAGACCTTTTCAAGTGGCAATATTCATAGTTACGAATGCTCGTAATTGCTCTCAGGTTGGCTTCACAAGCAAAATGAAGCTTGATATATTTACCTGATTACCTCACAATGATACCCTGAAAAGGGTCCCACCTCATCAAATCCCCAACAATCCGGGTCAACTTTTTTGTAAGTGTTGAGATTTTGCCCATAAGTGTAATATTGAATCGCGAATTATTGTGAAGGTTTCGCCCCGTATCGATAGCAACATCTCCGTTTTGATTCAGATGATATATCTTTCCCTGAAAAGTGCCACTATGAAAAAGTTTGCATTCATTGCCCTTATCCTTTTCCTCCTGATCCCTGCTTTTGCCTGGTACATCGTCACCACCCCCGTTTGTATAAAATCTGCTCAAGAGTCTTTTGAAGCTTCGAATGAAGATAGTCTGCGTGCTCATGTAGAATTCCTATGCAACACCCCTGAATTCCGCAATTTCCGTAATCTGGAATCGCTGAATCTGGCCGCTGAGTACATATTCAATGTATTCAGCCAATATGCGGACTCGGTCTATTATCAGGAGTTTGAAGTAGCCGGAACCACCTATCGTAATGTAGTTGCTACTATCGAGGCAGGCACCGAACCTTGCATGGTGATCGGTGCCCATTATGATGTTTGTAATAATCAGGCCGGTGCAGATGACAATGCCAGCGGCGTTGCCGGATTATTGGAGTTGTGCAGGATACTGTCTGAAAACCGCGAATCGCTGAAAAGGACCTACGAACTGGTTGCCTTCACTCTTGAGGAACCACCCTATTTTCGGACTTCTGACATGGGGAGTGCACATCATGCACGGTATTGCCGGAGAAACAAAATCGAAATGGAACTCATGGTTTGTCTGGAAATGATCGGCTATTTCACTGATGATGAGAACAGTCAGGCTTACCCTCAAGATGGGCTCGAATTAATCTATCCCAGCGTGGGGAACTACATTGCCCTTGTAGGCGAGATAGGACATGAATCCTATATCAGAAGAATCAAATCATTGATGAAGGCGAGCAGCGATCTTCCTGTGGAGAGCATTTCAGCCCCAGCTTCTATGCCTGGCATCGACTTTTCCGATCACTTGAATTATTGGTCACAAGATTACCGGGCAATAATGGTTACCAACACATCCTTTTACCGCAACCGCAATTACCACGAGCCCACTGACACTCCCGAAACTCTCGACTTTCAACGAATGAACAAGGTGGTGAACGGTGTGGCTTACGCACTGATCCACTACGACGACCGCGAATAAAACCTGTCGCCGCAGTGTACTCAGTACAGAATCCTGTAATTCACTATTGACCGAAGTACAAAAGTCCGACAGGACAAGGTGAGTGCATGGGCAAAGGCGTGAGAATATTCCCACACCTGTCATCCATTTCACACATGAACTACAGCGGCAAGCTCACTTCGCCCGCGCCATCCAACGGCTACATTCGCTCTTGAATGTAGAACTTACAATTTACTGTTGGCATGGATAAGCGAATCATGCGGTACAGCCAGATGTTCCTGTTTGTACTTGAATTTATAACCATAAACCTGATCTTCAGGTACACCTTTTTCTCTTCTTCCAGGGGAATCTTTGATCCATTTGGCAATGATCTTTCCCTACTCTATTTCTTCAATGTGTCATGGCTGGCATCGGTCATTCTCGTGAGAACATATCACATCAAAAACCTCGAACGCATGGATCGCCTGTTCAGCGGGCTGATCAAAACTTTGGGAGCCCAGACCTTTCTCGTGATGGCCTATGTAATCTTCTCGAAAAACTTCTACCTCCCCAAGATCTCGCTGTTCACCAACCTCACGCTCATCATTCTATCGCTTGCTTTAATCCGTATCCTTTTCAGAATATGGATTCAGCATTTCAAACCCGCCACATTCACCAATAAAAATGTGGTTGTTCTGGGGAGCGGTCCGGTTGCACTCGAACTCAAGGAGTTCTTCAATACACAGCGACTTCTAGGCTACAAATTCAAGGGATTCTTCCAATGGAATAACGATCCGGGAAAGTATGTGTCAGACCTTAAATCCTTTTGCAAGTTCAACGATATCCATGAGATTTATTACGCACATAGCAATCTGAGTCAGGAGCTCATAAAAGAGATTGTGTCCTTTGCCGACAATAACCTCATCCGGTTCAAATTTGCGATGAACTTTCAGGGTTTCTTGAGCCGGAATGCTGAATTGGAATTCTTCAATAGTACTCCTGTATTCACGTACCGCAAAGAACCACTTGAAAGTGCATGGAACCGCTTTTTGAAAAGAGCCTTTGACATTGGCTTCTCACTTGGCGTCATCTTATTCCTGTTTCCATTTGTTATTCCGGTAGTGTTCGTGATTATGAAAATCACCATGCCCGGACCCATCTTCTTTGCACAGGAACGATCAGGACGCGACAATAAGACGTTCAAATGCCTCAAGTTCCGTTCGATGACGGTCAATAAGGCATCCGATACACAACAAGCTCAAAAGAACGACGCCCGAATCACCAAATGGGGGGCATTTATGAGGAAAACGAGTATCGATGAGCTACCCCAGTTCTTTAATGTGCTCGTAGGCGACATGAGCGTAGTGGGACCTCGTCCGCACATGCTCAAGCACACCGAAGACTACGGCCGAATGATTAACAAGTTCATGGTTCGCCACCTGGTTAAACCCGGAATTACCGGTTATGCTCAAGTAAGTGGATACCGCGGTGGCACAGAAACTCCCGAACTGATGGAGGCACGTGTAAAACACGACGTGTACTACCTTGAAAACTGGAGTATCTGGTTCGATATCAAGCTGATTGTGCTCACTGTGGTCAACGTGTTTAAAGGAGAAGAAAACGCCTACTAGATCTTGCTCACACGATCCAACATATTTATCCTGCTGAATTTCCTGATTCTGGTGATTCCGGTTCTTGTTGATTTCTTCAACGGACTGGTATTCTTTGTCACCGGTGCAGAAGTTTCAATTGGAGCGTTGTACCGGGTTGCGCTGCTTGGGCTTACTCTACCTTTTGTCTTTCTGGTAAAGAACAAGTTTGTCAAGCTGTGGATCGGAGGTATGTTCTTTCTCTTTTGCGTGAGCTTTGTGATCTGGAACTACTTCGCCGATTTTATCGAGCTCAAGACCGAGCTGGAATTCCTGTCCCGGATAATGTTCCCTTATTTCCTTCTGGCCTACTTCCTTTATCTGCAGGAAAACTACCTTCTGAAATTTGATGATATCGTCAAATGGCTCAACCTGTTTGGTTTCATCGTAGGGTGCTTCCTGGTTTTTTCATTCGTGACCGGAGTGGGAATGAAAACGTACGATGACAATAGTTATGGTGTAAAATCATTCTTCATCGCGGTAAATGACATCGGACTCTGTCTGCTCATGTGTTTCGCTGCCAGCATGTACCGTATGTTGGCCGACTTCTCAGCATTCAAGGCCATACAAGCTGCTACGTGCTTTATTGGACTCCTCGTTACCGGGTCGCGAACAGGTACAGCAGGGGCTGCAGCGGTAATGTTCTTTTTTCTTGTAGTCCCCATTTTCTATGGAAGGGGCAATATGAATATGAGCCAGGTCTTCAAAGTCAGCATGCTCTCGATTATGCTCACCGGAACGATGGCGATCATAAAGGTAGCCTACGACTACATTCAGGAATACCCCTATATGCTCGAGAAATTCGAGTCGATGGGAGAGGAAAGTGCGCGTGCCCACCTTGAAAAAGCGGCACAAGAGCGCATTGATGACCGTCCGCTGATTCTCAGGGTTTTCGGTGAGGGGACGTATGCCTTTCACAAGTATGTTGAGATTGGTAATACAGGGGGGAAAACATATGCCAAGGGCAAATGGGTGGAGCAGGATATTATGGATATGATCGGTTCCTACGGATGGGTTGTGGGGGGGATGATGCTGGGGTTTCCCGTGGGTTGTCTGGTTTTTTTAGGATTCAAGTTTCTGACAGCCGGGAGGAAGTTTCGGGATATGGCTTTCGCCGTGATGATTGGGCTTTTTTGCCTGCACTCGTTTTCGGCCGGACATGCAATTAACAGCCCCACGGTTTCCACGGCTATTGTAGTGGGATACTTCTTTGTGGTGGGGTACAACAAAATTCATGAGGATGAAAAATTTATGGCGCTCGCGGGCATTTAAGATATTCCGTGTTTCGGCATCGGTGATGTTCACCGCCTACCTGGCTTTCCTGGTGGGGAGGAGCATTCAAACCTATCGTCTAAGTAATGGGGAGATGCTCTCTGAAAACGTGGCCGATTACAAAAAGAACTACTACTTCACTTTCGGACATGTGAAGGAAAAAGAGGCCATACAGCTCGATTCCAACCTGGTATACTACGTCGACTACTCCAAAATCAAGTCCTTGGGAGTTTCCAACCAATTGGTGTATAGTCCGGTAACTCTGGCACTTAATGCCATTCGGTCCTACCAAAAATGGATACTAAATCAAGACACGTACGAGCGCGAGGTCTTTTTGGCGAATGCCAACTGGCTTGTCGAAAACATCAATGACAAAGGAGAATGGATATTAACCCAAGATGTGTCCGTCGGACAATATACCGTCAAAGCTCCCTGGTGCTCGGGGCTGGCGCAGGGACTTGGCATCTCCGTGCTGGCGAGAGCGTATGGAGAGACCGGACATTTGGCGTATGCCGAAACAGCGCGCAAAGCATTGGCACCATTCTACACGGATATAACAGCCGGTGGAGTGCGCACGACCAACGAATTTGGAGTGTTCTACGAAGAATACCCACTTCCTGAGAACCCCACGCATGTCCTCAACGGATTCGTTTATTCCTTGTTCGGATTGTACGATCTCTACCTGTTTGACAATAACACCGAGGCTTTGGCACTGTTTCAGGAAGGAATCAACGGATTGCAAAATGCGCTGCCTTTGTTTGATACAGGCGATTGGACATTGTACAGTTTGAACCGCGAATCCAATCTCAGAAATCACTGGAATTACTGCTCGCCGTGGTATCAAAAGCTCCATACCAATCAGGTGAAAGCGCTTTACAACATTACCGGACAAGAAACCTTTAGGACCTATGCTGTGAAGTTTGAGAACTACCGCGACAACAGCTCGAAGAACTATATCATTTATCCGGCTTATATCGCCTACACAGACTTCGTATGGCTGGTTCGAAAAATATCCTAACCCACTAACTATGAGAACATTACTAGTCACCAACATGTATCCTTCGCGGCAATTGCCGTACTCCGGAGTGTTTGTAAAAGCGCAGTACAAATTACTGACGGAACTGGCCGAACCCGGGGAGCATTTTGACATCTTTTTTATGCGCCAAGTGATCAGCTCCAGGGTGGGGTCGTACTTCAAGTATATTTTGGCTTACCTGCGCTTTATTCCGGTATTGTTTCGCCGATACGACGTACTCCATGTTCACTTCTATGGTATCCTCGCCCCGGCTGCCATATTGTACCGGTTCTTCCATCCCCGTACCAAACTACTGCTCACGCTTCACGGTGGTGATGTGAACGACGACCTTCCGGAGCACGGTTTGAAAAACCGCCTGTATCGTAAATGGATTAAGAAATTCGACCGTATTCTTCCGGTGGGACATTCCCTGCATGAACCGTTGCTTCGCAAACTAGGTGCCCGACCCGATTTTACCCTCTGTGCCGGAGTGGACAAGCGCATCTTTTTTACCAAGAACCATCCTGTGAAAGAGATTGACTTTTTGGTGGTCGGATCTTTTCTCCCTGTGAAAGGGCTGGACGTTTTAATTGATGCGTTTCCGCATTTGAAAAACAAGCAAGCCCGATTTTGCTTCGTGGGCAACGGTCCGCTTGAAAAGGAGGTTCGTCAGCTTCAAAAAAACTACAATGTGGAGCTGGCAGGAAATAAAACCCAGGACGAGCTGCGTGAACTCTATTGGAAGAGCAAGTTTTTGCTGTTTCCCTCACGTGGAGATGCATTTGGCCTCGTCGTGACCGAAGCGATTTTTTGCGGCACTCCGGCTATTGTTTGGGCGCATGGAGGGGCACAATACCAAATCCGAAACGGCCACAATGGGTTCATTTTCGAAGACCACACGCCTTTGGGAATTGCCCAACAATTGAATACATGTATGGATTTGACGGATGAAGCATATGACGAGATTGCGTCTTATACGGCACGCACCAATGCCGAATTCAGCCTTCAAAATGTGTGCAACACATTCCTCAACATGTACCGGAAACTGTGCTCCGAAGAGCTGCGTGGAATGGAATACACAACCAACTCTTAAATCAATGGCAACAAAAGAACTTACCGTCCCTTTAGAATTGCGTGAAACACAACGTGCAGGACTAACCACCAAACTGGGATACCTCGGTTACTATTTACTGATCAACAAACTACCCAACAGTCGATTTGCGGGCTTGTTCAATAAAATTCGCTGTTGGTATTTGGATAAAATCCTGGGCGTCATTCAACGCGACAGTCATACCTATTTCGAAGAACGTGTGTATATCGCCGGACCAGGCAAGGTGAAAATTGGGGTGGGTTGTCAGATCAACGAAAACGTGTTCATTCAGGCGGCGGTAATTGGCAATCACTGTATGGTGGCTCCCGGAACCGTTTTGCTCTCTAAGAATCATGAACATACCAATGCACAAATCCCCATGTCGCTCCAGGGAGAAACCGAAGAACAACCGGTTGTATTGGAAGACGACGTGTGGCTGGGACGGAATGTCATTGTGATGCCCGGTGTACGAATCGGCAGAGGGTCAATTGCTGCCGCCGGAGCCGTGGTCACAAAAGACGTGGAGCCCTACTCCATTGTAGGCGGAGTTCCTGCAAAAGTCATCAAGAAAAGAAAGTAGAATCGCGAAAGCCCGAAAACGAAACCCTATGTGTGGAATTGTAGGAACAATAGATAAGAAGCTCAATCAAGATGTGGTTGAACTCATCCATCACCGCGGACCCGACTCCAACGGATTGGAGCACTACGAACTTGGAAAACGCCACGTGTTCTTCGGACACACCCGGTTGTCTATTCAGGATCTGAGCGCCGCAGGGGCGCAGCCCATGTCCACCCCTGACGGTAAATACTCCATTATTTTCAACGGTGAGGTGTACAACCATTTCGACTTGCGCGCTAAGGTATCGGACGTAAACTGGAGAGGTCATTCCGATACGGAGACCCTACTTCACTACCTGGCTCAAAAAGGCATTCAGGGCGTTGCCGACTTCAACGGTATTTTTGCGTTTGCTTTCCTGGATCACAGCCGGGGCAAACTCTACTTGGCACGCGATCCATACGGAGTAAAACCACTCTACTACACCCAAGACTCCAATGGCTGGAGCTGGTCATCTGAGCTCAAAACCTTACGAGCAATCGATTCCATCAATGAAATCGATGAAAACGCTATGTACCAGTTCCTGAAACTGCGCTATGTTCCGGCACCACACACAATTTGGAAAGGCATTTCCAAACTGGAACCGGGCCATTATTTGTGCATAGAGTTGAACAATCTGAATTACAAAAAGGAATTCTACTCCTACACCCCCAATGTGGAATACAACATACTCGAACAGGACGCCCTTGTGTGCTATGACGAGATGCTCAACCGGGCCGTTGAGCGCCAATTGCTTTCGGATGTTCCTATTGCGATGCTGTTGAGTGGTGGGGTTGATTCCGGATTACTGTGCCATCTGGCCCAGGAGCTGGGAGGCGAAAAAATCGACACGTTTACCGCAGGATTTGATATTGATACCGATGCCAACGAGCTTGAAGAAGCCCGCGAATCGGCCAAATTCCTGGGCTCACGTCATCATGAGGTAATCCTCCGTGAAGAAGACTTTTTCTCCAACTTTGAGAAGTTCATCAGCATTGTTGAAGAACCCAACGGCTCATCTTCCATTTTCCCGATCTATTTCTTATCGAAAGCGATTCATGACGCCGGATTTAAGGTAGCACTTACCGGACAAGGCGTGGACGAACCGTGGGCCGGCTATGGGCGGTACAACGTCCAAAACTTTATCGACAAAGTTCCGCGCGGCATCACCCCTCCTTTACGCATGTTGAAGTCACTATCATTGGGTGACAAGGTTCGAAGAGGGCTCAATGCCGTCCTCGAAAACGATCGCATTACGCGGTTCATTGAATCGTATTCGCTATTTGACGACAGCATGATCATGGCCCTGTGCGGCGATCGCTTTTCGCGCGACAACTACCTGGAATTACACCGACTCATTGAAAAGCGCTACGAACTGTATGATCTCGACGATCTTTCGGCCGTAAAAGCCATGAGCAGTATGGATTTGCGCATGAATTTGAGCGACGACCTCTTGCTGTACACCGACAAAATCTCCATGTATCACGCCCTCGAATTGCGCGTGCCATTCCTGGATACGGAACTAACCCACTTTGTGGAATGTCTGCCCGATCGCATGAAAG
The DNA here is from genome assembly GCA_020437755.1 of Flavobacteriales bacterium. GTDB lineage: Bacteria > Bacteroidota > Bacteroidia > Flavobacteriales_D > Sanyastnellaceae > JADFAK01. The sequence continues at coordinate 25,595 of JAGQVX010000011.1, read as the reverse complement.
TGGACATGTTCAACAACAAAATACTGCACAAAAAGCTGGCGCGTAAATATTTGCCGGATGGCATTATTTACCGAAAGAAAAAGGGCTTCTACACACCACAAAACGAGTGGTTCAAGAGCTCACGTTCCTATCAGTTGCAAGAAGAAATGTCGGCATCCAATACCTTGTTCGGTAGCTTCTTCAGCGAGAGTTACATTGCTTCGCTGTTCAATGCACACCGTGAAGGCAAAGTGAATTATGAGAAACAACTCTATTTGCTCACCGTGCTTCACTATTGGTTCAAAGCACAAACAACTGAAATGGCAACTATAGCCAACACTCAAAAAGGCGAAAAATGAAGCTGATTCCACGGGAACGTTACTTCCGTGTGGATAATAGTTTCAACGGACTGGGCATTCTCAAGTCGGTACGTGAACACTGGTTTTACTTCGTGCTTACGATTCCCTTTTTTATCGCGGCATCCGTGTACTTGATGCGTGGAGCCGACTTTAAATACATTGTCGATGCTTCGTTCAAGGTGCATCGAGAATTTGACTTTCCAACACATGGTGCAGAGAACCGCATCACCGGTTTAAGATTGCACGCCAAGATCGCCAATATCTACAACTACATTGGATCCGTAGATACGTACTCGGTGCTATATGAAGCACTGTACGACCTGGATTTTGATGTGGAATACTCGCGAAATGGACAATCCAATTATAATGAAGCCCCCTATCGCGTGGTGGTCAATAGAACAGGTAGAAATCTGACCAATGTGCGCTTTGCTATTGAGCAAATCGACCAAGAACGGGTTCGATTGAAAGCTACGCCCCAGCCGGTGGAGGTTTTTGACTACCGCCTGAATACCGTTACCGATCGACCGGCCATGGCTTTTAGCGTGGATACGGTCCTGGCCTTCCAAGAACAACTCAACATCGGTGAGCTATCGCTGAGCATCGAGCCGCAACGAGCATTTTCGTCGTCGGAAGATTCTGCACGATATGCTTTCAAATTGGTGGATCCAAGCGTATTGGCACATGACTACAAGCAGCGGCTGCGCGTTAAGACACTCAACAAAGGGGCATCGATCCTCACACTGGGCATCACCACGGCCAAAAAAGACGAAGATGCCGATCTTATTAACCGCATGATGGAGGTGTACGAATCGCGCGATCTGGAAGCAAAGAATGGAATGGCCCGCAATACGGTGCGCTTTCTGGAAGGGCAGATTCGCAGCATCCAGGCTCGAATCGATGAGGAAGAACTAGATATAGCCACGGTGAAGAGTGACCATAACATGCTCGATTTATCACGCCATGCTGCACAATTGATGAATGAAGCAGACCGGTTGGAACAGCGCATGCATGAGCAAAATACCAAACTCGAATACTACCGCTACTTGCTCAACTACGCTCAAAAGCAAACACGACTCGACACGTTGTTGAGTCCTTCATTGGCCGGGGTGAACGATGTGCTCCTCATTGAATTGATTCAACAACACACTGCTCTTCAACTTGACCGGGAAGAGGTTCTTTTTCATGCCGGCCCACTCAATCCCCACTTACAGCGGCTGAACGCTCAGGTGGAGCAAAGTCGGCTGTCTATTGTGGAAAGCATCAACGGATTGATTTCAAGAGCTGAACTGGAAATAGGCGGAATTAACCGAGAGGTTGCACTGAATGAATCGCGCATTGCCCGGCTTCCGGCTCTGGAACGGGAGATGCTGGCTTCGTACCGAAAGATCAACAACCAATTCAGCCTGCTCAAATACCTGCGCAAGAAAAAAGGTCAGGCAGAACTTGCATTGGCCTCCAACATCCCCGATTGTGAGATTTGGGAACGCGCCCACGTAAAAGGCAATCAAATTGTAGCCCCACTCACCGGACTGTCGCACCTCATGATGTTCATGGTAGGCCTGATGATTCCCTTCGTCATTATCCTGATCAAAGGCTTGGTATCGGCTAAAGTCAGCAATCTGGACGCCGTCACAAAGCTCAGTGCCTTTCCGCTTATTGGGTTCACGCCACATGTGCGGAAAAAGCATCGCGAGCGGTTTCTGAACAACAACTCTCCTTCTCAAGAGCGTGAACACTGGGAAATGCTAGCGCTGTCGTTGGAGTATTATGCGCGGGAAAACAATATAATTGCTTTCAATGCCATCCAAAAAAACACAGGTTTATCCTCGGCAATTTCCCATTTGGCGCATGCCATGTCATTGAATAACAAGCGAGTAGCTATTTTGAATCTCTCCAAGCCCAACGACACTATTCATTATGGTTTTGTGGATTTAGCACAAGGCAAATGCGCTTACGAAGACCTTGTTGACACGCATCAGACGGTAGCGGAAGTCTTTATGGGCCGCGAAATTGACGGTTTGGAAGAAGTCGTGTCTTCGCATTGGATGGGTGAGATCATTCGTTATCTCAACCATGATTTTGACTATGTTTTTATCGATCTACCCCCTCGAAATGATTCGAAATTGATGGATAAAGTTCAGGCATTCGCCAAATACTGGATCTTCCTTTTTCGTGACCAGTATTCCGAAATCGACGACATTGAGAACACCAACCAATACGCTGCAAAACAAGGAATTACACATGCAGCCACCCTTCTTACCGACTACCGAACCATGGAATTCAAATGGCCATGGCAAACCTTATGGTGGCGTCATATTCTTGAAAAAATGGGCAATTGGCGGTTTGGAATACGGATGCGTCTGAAACGTACGGTGAACGGCATGGGGTGATTGGAGTCCGTGAGGTAAGAACTTGCACAGATTTCTAGTACTCACAAACGGTGTTATACGCACCTAGCAACAGCAGCAGGTCGAAAACATTCGTGGTGCCATCCTCATTGATATCTCCATCACAAGGAGGACTTGAACACGAAAAAACACCTAAAAAACTGAGCAGGTCATCTATATTGACCTCACCGTCCCCCGATAAATCAGGAGGGCAACAATCATAGAAACATGAGCCATCATCCTCTGTCGCTTCCGAGTTGTAATTGCAAGCCACCGGATCGTAACAACCGAGGACAAAAGGATCGCAAATCCCTTCCATTCCGCAAAACCATTCATAGCCATAGTCCGGGTCGTAACACGGTTCACCTTGATTAAAAAAGAGAGTCAATTCAACAACTCCCTGCTGGCCACTGTAACCATCAAGCGATATATAAATCACCGTGCCCGGTTCGGGGATTTCACCATCGAAACACGACAATTCAATCTTGGAATGTAAGCCCGTACCATCATCATCATCTGATGCGAGCTCTGTAAGTTCACCGCATTCCTCGGTCCACACGGCCAACTGCGGATCGGTCATATATCCCGCGCCATATCCAACTCCATATGGATCAGTTGAAATAGTTAAACTATTGAGATAATTCGGCACCACATAAGAAAACCAAACCACGTGCTCTGCTTCGCCATCTACCCACTGTGAACCAACATACTCGCTGGGAGATGCCCCCTCATTACTCACCACCAAGGTAACATAACCCGGTCCAAGAACCATTGCCGATTCGCATTCGTCATTGTCGGGTGCATAAACACAACTGCCGTCATCTGATACAGCTTCTGAATCATAGTTGTAAGCAGTAGAATCCATGCAGCCGCATATTCCGCCAATTCCAATGATCACGTCAGACTGAGAACCTCCCGAGTGTGAACCTGTAGCCAATACCGTACCTTCAGCGTTGGTAAACGAGTAGGCCGCTCCATTCCAGCCATCTCCAAAACTATCGTACATAGTCAGCTGGTAACATGCGTTTTCCAGACACAAAAGCGCCTGAAAAGGAGCGAATCCGGAAGCTATGATTGCTGTGTCATTCAATAACTGCAGTTCCCATGATATCTCGCTGTCGTAGGAACCACTTGATATTTCCAATTGGATACAGTTGGTATAGCAACACGAACCATCGTCAAGATCTGACTCAGAATTATAGTTGCATGCCATAGAATCAGTGCAGCCTTGGGTAGATTGGGCAGCTCCAAAACAGGTGGTTAAACCCATGATTATACAGAGAAGCGAGCGGATTTGTGGGGCAAAACTTTTCATAGGTTTAGATTGACTAAGGCTTCCACAATATACCGCATTTCAATAATATATCATATCCAAGTGGAAAATTGCATCCCGATCAATCTGTCCATCACGTGAAATGCAGGAAAACAGAGGGGTATGTAAAATGAAAATCCCGCCGGTGGCGGGACTCTCAATTCAACCAAATCTCAAACGCTCATTAAAATTTGGAATTCAAATGTAGTTATTTCCTGAACAATCAGCGGCAGTATTAGCTGCGCTGTATATAGTGAATCTTTCGCATTCTCAGATTCTCAGGAGTAATTTCGAGGTATTCATCATCGCGGATGTACTCCATGGCCTCCTCCAGAGAAAAGTCAATACGCGGTACAATGCGTACCGAGTCATCAGCTCCGGAAGCACGCATGTTTGTGAGTTTCTTTCCCTTAATGAGGTTCACGTCAATATCGTTATCACGTGAATGTTCTCCCACTACCTGACCTTTGTAAATCTGATCACCCGGAGAAACAAAGAAACGTCCACGATCCTGAAGTCGGTCAATAGCATATGCCAATGCCTGACCTGTTTCCATTGAGCAAAGGGCCCCTTTGGATTTGGCCGCCAACTCGCCTTTGAAGGGTTGGAACTCCACAAAACGGTGCGTCATAACCGCTTCTCCCGACGTAGCTGTAAGTACATTGTTTCGCAATCCGATAAGTCCACGTGATGGAATGCTGAACTCGAGGTGCAACAATTCACCTTTGGGCTCCATTGCCAATAAATCGCCTTTGCGCTGAGTTACCAATTCAATGACCTTACCCGATGAACTTTCAGGCACATCTACGACCAATTGCTCGATAGGCTCATGCTTTACGCCGTCGATTTCCTTAATAATTACACGAGGTTTACCCACCTGAAGCTCATAGCCTTCGCGACGCATCGTTTCGATAAGAACCGACAAGTGAAGAATTCCACGACCGTATACGTCGAATTTGTCCTCTGTATCGGTTTCGTGAACACGTAAAGCTAGATTGCGCTCCATTTCCTTGAACAAGCGATCGCGCAGGTGGCGGGAAGTCACAAACTTACCTTCCTTACCGAAGAATGGTGAATTGTTGATGGTGAACAACATACTCATGGTAGGCTCATCCACCTCAATACGTGGTAATGGCTCCGGCTCGTTGATATCGGCAATGGTATCGCCAATTTCAAAATCTTCCAATCCTACTACAGCTACCAATTCGCCACTGCGGGCCGACTGCACCTTGGTACGGGCCAGACCTTCGAAAACCATCAATTCCTTGATGCGTGATTTTTTGTATTGGCCATCACGCTTGCACAGCATATAGTCTTTTCCTTCTTCCAGGATACCTCGGTAGATTCTTCCAATAGCAATTCGTCCAACGAAACTCGAAAAGTCGAGCGTAGTGATTTGCATTTGCGAACTTCCGTGGTAGTTGGGAGCGGGAGGAATCACTTCAAGAATTGTATCCAGCAAGGGGAAAATATTATCAGTTGGCGCTTGCCAATCTGTGCTCATCCAGCCATTCTTGGCCGAACCATAAATGGTGCTAAAATCCAATTGTTCCTCGGTAGCTCCCAGGTTGAACATGAGGTCGAAAACGGCCTCCTGAACCAAATCGGGAGTGCAGTTTTCCTTGTCTACTTTGTTCACCACAACAATGGGCTTCAAGCCCAAATCAATGGCTTTCGAAAGTACGAATCGGGTTTGCGGCATGGGGCCTTCGAAGGCATCCACCAAAAGCAATACTCCATCGGCCATTTTCAAAACACGCTCTACCTCTCCTCCAAAGTCGGCGTGACCTGGAGTATCAATGATGTTGATCTTGATTCCCTTGTAGTTCACACTAACGTTCTTGGACAAAATGGTAATTCCGCGCTCACGCTCCAAATCGTTGTTGTCGAGCAACAACTCCTTTCGCTCGGTGCGTTCATCAAGCACCTTACAGGCGTCGATAATCTTATCAACCAGCGTGGTTTTCCCGTGGTCAACGTGGGCAATAATGGCAATGTTGCGAATCTCGTAACTCATATTCGTTTATTGTCGAATGATTTCAGCACCGAAGTACTTCTATGTTTTTTCTGATTATCTCTTTGAACGGGGCTTTCCTGGTCCCTTCTTTCCCTTGAAGCCTCCACCACGTGGTGCGGGCTTTCTTTTCGATTTGGCGTATGCCTGATCCCCTTGATCATTGTTGTCTCCCGGTCCACCATCACGATTCACGCGCAATTCGCGGCCATCCACCACAATGTCCTTGAAGGCCGCATTGACCTTCTTGACCTTGTCCTTGGCAACTTCGAAATAACTGTGGTTGCGGTCAATGGTGATAGTGCCCACGTCCTGCTTGCCAATTCGGGCTTCCTCGCAGATGAACATCAACAAATCGGCCGTGTGGATATCATCACGCTTTCCAATATTGATGAAAAACCGGGCCATGTCTCCACGCCCTGCCTTACGATCCGATTTCTTGTCGCGTGAATCCGACCTGTCGCGTTTCGGACGGTCATCCCCGCGATCACGGCCTCGGTCACGATCACGATCACGGTCACGGTCACGGTCACGATCACGTCCGCGGTCATCCGACGACGAGCGTGTTGGAGCATTGGCACGAACGATATCCGCAATCAACTTGCGAATCAGATCTTCCTTGGTAAACTCTCCAAAAGCCGACATCGCCATATCGACCAGGGTTTCATCCAATTGATCAGACACCGGCATGTCAACCAGTCGTTCGCACCATTGTGAAACACGCATCTCCATTAAATCGGTAGGTTGCGGTGCTTCAATCTCGGTGAAGGTCAAACCCAAATCCTTTTCCAGGTACTTAATTTTCTTCTTCTCCGTCTTGCTCACAAATGCTACCGAAACGCCTTTCTTTCCGGCGCGGGCTGTACGTCCGCTGCGGTGCGTATAGTATTCCAGCTGATCGGGAAGGTTGTAGTGAATCACGAAGTTCAGATCCTTCACGTCAATACCACGGGCTGCCACATCGGTAGCTACCAAAATGCGCAATTCATGTTCTTTAAAACGCTTCATTACGCGGTCGCGCTGCGCCTGCGACAAGTCGCCGTGAAGGGCATCGGCATGTTGATTGGCGCGGCGCAATTGCTCGGCCAGCTTTTGAGCTCCGAGCTTGGTTCGGCTAAAGATGATTCCACGTGTGTCGGAGTCCAATTCAAGGAACCCACAAAGCGAATCAAATTTATTGTCGCGGTTGATCACCACGTACTGGTGATTGATGTTTTCATTGACCTGCTGCTTGGGCGCTATGTGAACCTCGGCGGCATTATCATCCATGTACTCCGTAATGATTCTGCGGATATCGTCGGGCATCGTAGCTGAAAACAACCAGGTTGATTTGTGGCTAGGAGTATCACGCAGGATATGATCAATATCATCGCGGAATCCCATATTCAGCATTTCATCGGCTTCATCGAGAACGAGGAATCGAATTTCTTCCAAATTCACAGCCCGGCGCTCCATAAGGTCAATCAATCGTCCCGGAGTGGCAATTACAATATGGGCACCGCGCTTCAAGGCCTTCATCTGAGGCACAATGCTGGCACCACCGTACACGGCCACCGAACGCAGCGATTTGTTGTACTTACCAAATTTTTGGATCTGGTCGGCAATCTGCTGCCCCAATTCACGTGTTGGCGAAAGAATCAAGGCCTGCACCGATTTCTGCTTTGCATCGATCATTTCGAGCAAAGGCAAACCGAACGACGCCGTCTTCCCGGTACCGGTCTGTGCCAGGGCTACAAGGTCCTTTTGTCCGGAAAGGAGCAAAGGGATGCACTTTTCCTGGATCTCAGTAGGGTTTTCAAAACCCATTTCTTCCAGGGAACGGATAGTTTGCCCAGACAAGCCGAGCGCTTCGAAATTATTCAAGGGATACGTAGTGTGTTGAAATCGGACAATGCCGGATTAAATTTTTTGCAAAAGTACGGTTTTTTCAGGCAAGTTCTCCGTTGCACTCACAATCGTATTTCACTATTTACACTGCTCATAGCCAATTATTTACATCGCCGATTGTTAAAATCGACTCCTTTCCCGATTTTTCCCCAAGTTGAAAACAGTCGCAACGTGGGTTCTGAAAGGTGAAAATCATTCATCAGGCACGCTTATAAATGCTCCCGAAAGCACGGTTGGGCGGCATCTTTTTTTTGCTTTGATTCATGTACATTTGAAAATTGAGGCATTCGCCAAATAGATGACCATGCGCTACTACACCTTACGGGTTGCACGACACACGGACAACCTCGAACAATTGATCAATTTCTACCAGCGAATTGTTGGGTTGTCGCTCTTGGGTCGGTTCGAAGATCATGAATCGTACTCCGGAGCCTTCCTTGGTTTGACCGGCGCCCAATGGCACCTGGAATTCACCACTTCTCCCCACCCCCCGGTCCACACTACCGACCCCGATGATGCACTGGTGTTGTATGTCAACTCTCAGGAAGAACTAAATGATCAACGTGCAACTTTGGAACGCGAAAACATCGCACTTGTCACCAACCGAAATCCTTATTGGAATCGCCACGGAATTACATTTCGCGACCCGGATGGGTTCTTGGTGATATTTGCCTATCCAAGGTTATACCCCCAAGTGTGACAGCATAATTAGCTTTTAATCTCCACAACAATCTGCTAATTTATACGTAAAGAATTATTACATTTGCACGTAAAGAATTGAAGTATGGATAAGAAACTCACTCTGAGCCTGAATGAAAATGTAATTGAACAGGCCAAAATGTACGCTAGAGCGAATGATATTAGCCTTTCCAAACTTATCGAGATGTATCTTGCCTCTCTTACAAGAAAAAAGAAAGTTGCCAATGACATTACACCATTGGTTAAAAGCCTTAGTGGGATCATTGACGACCCAAAAGAAGCCGAAGATAAAAACGCCTACACAAACTATTTGATTGAAAAATACAAATGAGGCAGATCTTCGTCGACACCAACATTGTAATTGACCTTTTTTCAGAACGTGAGCCGTTTTATACTTCGGCTGCGGATCTCTTTTCACTGGCTGATAAAGAAAAAATAACTCTGCATATCTCTGCACTTTCAGTTGCAAATATTCATTACATCCTGAGTCGCCAAAAGAAAGGACAGGAAGTCAGTGCTATTCTTAGAAAACTCAGAGTTCTCTTAAAATTATTACCTCTTGATAGTAAAATCATTGATTTGTCGCTCAGTGATGAACTCTTCACAGACTATGAGGACGGAATTCAATACTATACGGCAATTGAAAATAATATGGAATGTATTATAACCCGAAACAAGAAAGATTTCAAAAATGCTCAAATTCCGGTTTTTACTGCAGAAGAATTTGTATCTCAGGAATCATGAGGGTATCAATTATAAGCTCACCTACCTCACCTCCTCCAAAAACATCACCTCAACGCTGTTCCTGACCACCAATATGGGCTGTTGACCGGGGCCGTTCAACCGCAACAGGTGCTGGACATCGCCCTGTAAATCCACCCCCATATCAACCACGTTGCTCTCCACCTGCCAAGGGCCTTCCAATGACCCGGGATCATAGGTCAACACCATTCCCCTGTTACTGTCGTATGGCGTTGTTTCAACCTCGGTGTAGCTCATTCCACCGGCCAATAAAAGCGAAGGCTTGCCATGGGGCAAGGAAATCGGAAGAGCTGCGAAGACAGGCCCCGACTGCATTTCGTGAGGAAGCGGAACTTCGGTAAAATGTCCGGAGCCATCGTTCTGAAGCAACACGTGCTCCATTCGATTGCATTGCTGATGTGCTGCGTAATCCAGTGTTTCTTCCGCAAACATGTTGTACAGCCCTGAAGTAGCAAACGCTTCGTACGTGTCAAACTTCTCGCTGATAAATGGCATTTGGGCTGTAGAGCACTCCTTTCCTCTCACGGGTTTTAGTACACCATTGTAGGTTGAACTCAATACTACATCCCATGTCCCATTGGAATCCAGGTCATCGGCAAACAACTGAAGAGGCCTTTCGGGACTTGGATGAAACTTGTTGTTCTCGCCAATATTTCCAACGAACAAATCGACATCGCCATCTGAATCATAGTCCCACGGAACAATGCATCTCCACCAGCCAATCATTTGCCGAATGGCATCATCTTCTACCCGTTCAAACCGATCTCCGCGATTCATGTAAACCTGCACAGGGGTCCACTCACCCACAACAACCAAATCCATGCGACCATCACCGTCCAAATCCTCCACCACGGCATCATACACCGAGCCGTGATCCTGGTGCGCACCAAACCATTTTTCGGTCTGATCTTCCAATCCGCGGGAAGTATTCACATACAAATAAGAACGCTGGCTCAACCCGTATTTCCCGGGCACAAATCCAGCGCCTACGTACACATCCGGACGGCCATCTGCATTCACATCAATGATTTTAACCGTCTGACTGCACGTGGAATCGGCTTCCCATTTGCCGGATGGCTGAAAAACTCCTGTGCCATTGTTGATCAGCAATTCGTCGCGGGTGTACGGTGCAAATTCCGCGTACTCCCCTCCTCCGCCATTGGCAATGTACAAGTCCAAATCACCATCCTGATCGATATCGACAAATGCAGCATCGATTGGCTCGGCAGTTCGGGCGGATTGCACCCGTTCAGAGGCGTTCAGCCACTTGCCATCGGCGGTAGACAAGTAGAATTGATCGGGAATTCCCCGGCCCGAGCCCATAAACCAATCGTCGATCCCGTCGCCATTAATGTCGGCAGTGGCCACAGCCGGACCGTTGCGCGACATGCGATGAGGAAGCAAAACCTCCACCTCAAAATCATCCCACACATTCTCCCTGTGACGAGGCACCGGACTGCACTTTCCTGCTGTAACGTCGTTGAACAGCGGCTTTGGACGCGCAATAGCAAGGGGCACATGCTCCACCTCATCCATACGCACTTCCAACCGTCGGTCAACCGACTGGTCCTCGAGAAATGACGAAGTGCCATCGGGCCAATTGATGGTGATATCGACCTTTTTCATGGCTCCTACCCCCACGTGGATCAGCGGCTCTACACACGACTCGTAACCCCGCGTATGACGCCACTCTCGTACTTGAAACGACCCGGCAGAATATACCTCAACACGCGAACCTTCAATGGCCGCTGCCGGACCAATGAGTTTCACCTGAATCCAATGATTTTTGAGCTGATCAGACGCGTGGTTCTCCCATATTTCAGCCGTTGCATTCAAGTCGTTCACGACCAAATCAAGGTCGCCATCCGCATCGAAATCACCATAGGCTGCCCCATTGGAAAATCCGGGTACATCCATCCCCCACTCTGCTGCTACATCTGTAAAGTGTTGTCCACCTTCATTGTGAAAAAGTGGATTCACCAACGGTGTTTGCGGTGCTTTGAGCAGTTCCTGGAAGTATACTGCACGCGACCACTCGGGGGTCCTTTGCATTTCGCGAATCCGGGTGCGCCAGTCGTTATTTTTTATATCTCTGAAAATACCATTGGTGACATACAAATCCTGCCAGCCATCATTATCAAAATCGGCAAAGAGCGGAGCCCAACTCCAGTCGGTTTTAGCCGTTCCTGTGAATAGCGCAACGTCGCTGAATACGCCGCCTCCCTTGTTTTGTTGAAGGGTGTTTAACATGTACTGAGGCACAAAATCCATAGTCTCCGTAAGAAACCGGTACTCGGGCACATTCATGCTGCTCATATTGATTTTACTCCTCACATAGTCGCCGGGAGTCATGTCGAGAACCATGAGGTCAATCCAACCGTCATTGTTGAAGTCTGCTGCATCCGCACCCATCGAATAAAACGACGTGTGTGGCATGCGTTGTTGCAATTCGTCCTTGAACTTCCCCTGACTGAAGTTCATATATAAATAATCAGGCACGAAATAGTCGTTGGTTAAATAGGCATCCGCCAAACCGTTATTGTCGAAATCCGATACCGCCAAACCCAAACCGAACCCCAGACTTCTCAGGCTATTGCGAGCCGAAACATCGATAAATGTTCCATCCTCCTGCTGCTCGAAGCAGCGGTTGTAATGGGGCTGCTTGCGTTCATCGGGAGCTTGTTTCACCAGCGAAACCCAGTCACTTGCAAAATTTCCCCACTTGCGTTCAGCATGATTCAACTCCCACAAATCCAGATCTCCATCTCGGTCAATGTCTACAAAATACCCTTGCGTGGTATAGGTTTCATGATCCAACCCCCGTGACTTGGCTTCATTGGCAAATGTTCCATCCTGTTGATTGATGAATACGTCATTCGCAATGCTTTGGTCAAGTGTTTCCGGACCACTATTGGCCACGAAAATATCAAGCCAACCATCTCCGTTGATATCTGCCATGGTCACTCCCGTGCTCCACTTCCCTGTTATAATTCCCGCTTTTACGGATACGTCCTCAAACCGGAGGTTCCCTTTATTCAGGTACAGTCGGTTCTCAGCATCATTTCCCGCAAAAAATATATCGGGTTTCCCATCGTTGTTCACATCGCCAACAGCCACACCCGAACCGTTGAAAAAGTAGTCGAAATCAGAAATATTCCGTTCCGGAGATTCAATGACCTGGTTCATAAAGTCGACCCCGGAATGCGAAGGATCCACCCGGGTGAACAGCGGCATTTGAGAATGCCCGGTATTGTCCGAAGACTCAACAACTTCCTGCTGCGACTGACACCCGGCTATAAACACAAACAGAACGGGTAAACATGCTCTCCTTATCATGTATCGAAGATACAACATCCACCTGCGACGCGACAATTTTTCCATTTGAACAGGTTTACTAACTTAGTCCTCCTAAACACAAAACCCTCTAAACTATTTAAAATGAACAAAATTCTATCTCTATTTGCCGCATTGCTCCTGACTTGTTCGCTACAGGCGCAAAGCCTTTCCGACCTTTTTCAAAAAAGCGATACGGAAATTCATTGGCTGGGAATAGACTATTCACAGGTGAAGCTGATCGGTGATTTCAGCGAATTTGCCGATGCCGGAGACCGAAGCGTAGTGCAAGTGAAAGAGACCTATTTCCCAAAGTGGAACTACCTCATCGTTAACGAATCGGCCAAGTATGACATTCGAGGTATGGTGCGCAAAGAAAAGATTACCAACTCGATTGAGATGGTCATGAAAAGAAACGGTGAAGCGGATGTAGCTGAAATGGAGGCTTATACCAACACTCCCCTTTCTCCAGATGACATTCAAGGTATTGCCAAGACGTATGACTTCGAAGGCAAAACAGGTTTGGGATTGATTTTAATAGCCGAATGCATGGACAAAAATGCACCTATTGCTATTTATCACTTCGCCGTGATTAACATGAATACAAAAGAAGTCTTGCTGCAAGAACGATTTGAAACGGTACCCGGCGGTATCGGATTGAGAAACTTTTGGGCTGCTTCGTACTACAAAGTCATTCAAGACATTGAAAAGAACAAGTACAAAGCCTGGAAAAAGGAATACGGAAAAGACTAATTCAACTTTAATAAGCATAAAAGGCTGCCTTTGATGAGGCAGCCTTTTTTATGAGATGAATGTTTCTTATCGCTTAACCACTAGTTTTCCTTCACTAGATAGAGTGGCATCGGAAATGCGCACTACATAAACTCCGGCTTCCAAATCTGCTCCACAACGAACCTGTCCTTGCTGCTGATGCAGGGCAACGCGTTGGACCAATTTTCCGCTGAGGTCAAATACTTCTGCATAAGCTGAGCTACTGAATAAGGTGGCGTCATAGCTTAGGGTAAAGTCGGAATTTGACGGATTGGGGTAAATCTGTATTCCAGCAACCAATCGGGGTTTGTCGTCCACAATTGTGGGATCTCCTTCTGTTACCATAAAGAAATCCAAGACCGCGTCCGAAGCGATACTGAAATCCCCGGGGGTATTGGCTACGAAACTTACGCTCATATCAGCATTGGGAGTTGTAACATCCAATATTCGTACACTGCGAAACTGCCAATCCAGCGTCTCCCAGGCTTCAAAAGCCACTGTATCCAACCCCAAATTGGCCTTGCCGTCGTCAATGGTCAACACCATCTCTCCATCGGCCGGATTTCCAAATTCGGTATCTATACTCCAAAACCACGCATAGTAGCTAATCCAAGGATCGTCATAACCCGAAAGGTCCATGGAAGGCGAGTTCAATCGGGCTTGTCCACCCACTAAAACCCCACTGAATACATCCGACGTATTTCCAGTGATGTAGCAATCGTCACCGATATCTTCTGCTACGTCAAATTCGGGAATAATCTGTGCATTGAACATATCGTCAAAAACCCCAATAGGTTCGCCGAGTTCCCAGGCTCCCGACCAGCCGTTAAACTGAGTACTCCAACCCAAATCCAATGCAAACGGATCTTCGTACCCGGAATCCAACTCAATGGTAACCGTGGGAGTACCGATAGTAAGGCCGGCGTCTTCCAAAAATGCGGTTTTATATCCCCACTTCCCGCCGTACACATCATACGTGCCTTCGTAGAAGGTATTCAGACTGAACAAACCACCGGCATCCGTAGTGAATTGCAAGTCAAAATCGTCATTAAACACCCTCACCTGGGCAAACGGTACCGCATCTCCCGACACAGCATCAACTACGTTTCCGGTCAGCGTGAAATTGGGCAATTCCTCGAGAGCCACATTCAGTTCCACGGTTTCACCATTCATTAGTTCCACCTGCACAGTTTGCGGAATAAAGCCGGGTTTGCTGACTTCAACATCGTATATTCCTGATACGGCGTAACCCGTCGAATAAAATCCCGAAATATTGGTCTGATCCGCCGTGGTAGTCGTTAAAATCGCAACCTCAGCCCCGCTCAATGGATCGGTTGTGGAAGCATTCGTAACCGTTCCCTCCAGCCAGCACGCGTTGACATAGGTGGGTTCCAGCACGTACAACCCATTCCCAATATCACTCACCAACACCACTCCGGAAGGTAAATAGGGATATGCTCCCCACGCTCCGTTATATCCGGTATTGGCCGGAATATAAGTATCGAAATTTCCTACTTCTATCAGATTGGACGGATTCGAACCATCAACCAGTATACATCCATCGGTGTAATACGAAATAATCAGCCAATCATTCCACACATGAACATTGTGCGGTATCACGCCTTCTCCCAACGTAGCATAGGGCACGAAATCATCCAAATGGACTATGTTGGTTGGATCGGTGACGTCGTACGATCCCACCGGTGCGTTGTTGGTTTCATCTGTCACAAAAAGCACATCTCCGGCATCATTCAGCCAGCAATTGTGCGTTACGCCGCCTGTAGTCTCTTGATTGCCAAGCAATACGGTGTTCTGCTTATCGGTAACATCATATACTCCAAACACGCCATTATACACCTCACAGCTGTAGGCAATATTGTCGCGCACATAGCAGTCGTGAGAATAAACCGCCGGACCGGCACCCTCAAAAAACGGGTTTCCGGGGTTCGTGAAAACATCGATATACAGCATACCTCCATTGTTGACGTTGCAACCGGTAAGGTAAGCGTAGCCGTTTTCATCCAT
Organism: Flavobacteriales bacterium; assembly: GCA_020437755.1. GTDB lineage: Bacteria > Bacteroidota > Bacteroidia > Flavobacteriales_D > Sanyastnellaceae > JADFAK01. Next base: position 10,067 of record JAGQVX010000011.1, on the reverse strand, counting down.
CCAGATATTATGACACGTACTCAAGGTTCCCAGCCCGGGTAAGTTGGGCGTCCATGAAAAAGAACTTACAGAATTGGGTAAATCTGATAAATCAATGACTTCCAGTCCGTTACCGCCTTCGTTGGTCACATACGCGTACGAACCCCAGGTTTTGATATCGCGCCAAATGGTATTCACACCATCCACAAATGCGACTTCGGTGGGATTGGTGGGATCGGTTACATCCACAATGGAAACCCCATTATATACCCCTACCAGGGCATATTCATCGCCATTGGGAGCTGCATAGCCCCAAATATCACTTAAATCCAGATCATAATTCACCTGACCTTGGTATGTTAAATTGAGCTGCGCATTTGCTGAAAGAGCTGCGAAAATGCAAAGGAGAGTAACGATTTGTTTCATAATTGGTTAAAGTTCAGGCACAAGGCCAAATAGTGATTCAATATAGGCAGGACGAACGACAGTCCAAAAAGTAACAGATCAAATTCTTTTGTTCGACCAACAAACAGGGTCCAATTCGAAATCAAAAGTGAAAAAAGAAACCACTGGAAGGCGCCCCACCATTTGGCTTTATGCCTCCACCATGCTCAAATTGATACGATTGCGGGATTCATCAACCTCCAGAACAGTGACTTCTACCTCCTGTCCCAAGCGGACCACTTCCAATGGATCGCTCACAAAACGATTGGCCAGCTTCGATACGTGCACCAATCCATCCTGCTTTACTCCAATATCCACAAAAGCCCCAAACCGGGTAATATTGCTCACTTTACCGGGCAACTTCATGCCTATGCGCAGATCCGACATTTGGCGGATGCCTTCAGCAAAGCGAAAAGAACGAGCTTTTCCCCTCGGGTCGCGACCCGGTTTTTGAATTTCCCGCGCTATATCCTGCAAAGTCGGCAGTCCCACGCCATCTCCCAGGTAGGAGCTCAATTCCACGCCATCCATCCAGCTGCCCGGCAGCAGTGCCTCGCTTGAAATACCCGCATCTTTCGCCATGCGCTTCACCAAAGCATAGCGTTCAGGGTGAATCGAACTATTATCCAAAGGCTCGGCACCACCCGAAATTCGCAGGAATCCCGCGCATTGCTCGAATGCCTTGGGCCCCAGCCCCTTCACCTGAAGCAGCTCCTCACGCGACTGAAACGCGCCACCGGAGTTGCGGTGATCCACAATATTGGCCGCCACCGACGGCGTGATTCCCGAGATATAACGCAGTAAATACTCGCTGGCCAAATTGAGATCAACTCCCACGCGGTTCACCACGCGCTCCACCGTTGCCCGCAACCGGTCCTGCAATTTCCGCTGATCCACATCGTGCTGATATTGTCCCACGCCAATCGATTTCGGGTCTATCTTCACCAGCTCTCCCATAGGATCCATTAATCTTCGACCAATACTCACCGCGCCCCGCACGGTCACATCGTAGTTGGGGAACTCCTCCCTGGCCACGGCAGACGCCGAATAAATCGATGCTCCATCCTCATTTACGGAATACACCTCAACAGGCCGTTTTTTGTACACATCCTGTCGCACCCAGTCCAATGTTTCCCTCCCTGCCGTGCCATCGCCAACAGCGATTACATCGATCTTGTACGCTTCAACAAACTGACTGATTTTCGCCGCAGCTTCCTTCTTTTGTTTTTGAGGAGGATGCGGGAAGATGGTTGCGTTGACACGCAAGTTGCCCAGTTCATCCAGACAAACAACCTTGCAACCCGTGCGGAAACCGGGATCAATAGCCAGGGTAGCTTTCTGACCAACTGGCGGGGCCATAAGCAATTGCTCGAGGTTTTGTTCGAAAACAACAATTGCATCATCCTCGGCCAGGGAGCGATAGTGCTGCCGTGTTTCGGTTTCCATGGGTCCGCGCAGCAGACGCATGTACGCATCTTTGACCGCTTTCTCCACCCAAGATCCCGAGGCATTGCGCTGCTTGACAAAAATCCCGTTGAGCATGTCAAGTGCTTCATTTCTTTCGGGCTCCACGTGCACCTTCAACACACCTTCCGCCTCACCGCGCAACATCGCCAGGAGTCTGTGTCCCGGCGTCCGTCGGATGGGCGATGAATAATCGAAGTAATCCGCAAACTTGACAGCGTCCTCTTTTCCTTTTGCAACAGCTGAGTATATGGTGCCGTTCCGCATAAACATTCCACGAAGTTTATTTCGCGCATATGCCCGTTCACTGATCCACTCTGCCATAATATGCATCGCACCTTCAAGCGCCTCTTCGACATCCGGGACTTCTCCCTTCACAAATCGTTGCGCATAGCTCTCAGGGTCATTTAATTCTTGTTTCATCAAGGCTCCGGCCAGAGGTTCCAGCCCCTTTTCCCGCGCTACCGTTGCCTTCGTTTTCTTTTTGGGCTTGAAAGGAAGGTACAGGTCTTCGAGCACCGATTTATCCGTACACTCTTCAATTCTTTGTTTCAATTCAGGAGTCAGCGCTCCGAGTTCGCCAATGGTGGACAGAATGGTTTCTTTACGCTTATTTAGTTCCTGCAGCTGCACATGCTCATCGCGAATCCTCCCGATTTCCACTTCGTCCATACCCCCGGTTTGTTCTTTCCGGTACCGAGCAATAAAAGGAATCGTAGCTCCCTCCTCCAGCAGTCGAATGACAGCAGTTCGATGATGACTTTGTGACATATGTTCAGGTATTATAAGGCATAAAGCCAAATGGCTAAAGCGATAAATCAGACCGCGAATTTAAGCCCTATTCCGAGAGCATTGCTCCATGTATTGATGATTATGGAAGCGAGTATTGCCCTAAAAAATGTCAAAATTGCCCGTAATTCTGTCGCAAACACGCATTTGATCGTATCTTTGTTCCCCTTTTACACGTTGTCGGATGCGGCAACAGATTCATATTGACCGGGGCCGATTTGGCTTTGACAGCAAGATGAATGGTTATGTAAGCATGCCGAGCTTTTGTTTTGTTGGCTCGCAAATCTCAGCAACTCAGCCTATAAATGGCAACACTTCTTACGCGCTTGCTGCGTAATTGAGTCCAAGACCAATTACCTTAATCTAGCCCACTAGGTGGGCAGACAAGCTGCTCCTCTGAAAGGTTGGCTTTTGACCTTCAGTTTCGGGGCATGGTGAATAAAAGCTAGCGGTGGCCAAGCCTGGCAGTCAACGCGAAACTTAACAGGCTAAGTCAGTCAGATGGTCGTCTTCTACCAATGAATGATCGAAAACCAATAGAAGAATAAGCATGTAGAAAGCTTAATGATTCCTTGTTTGGACGGGGGTTCGACTCCCCTCGGCTCCACAAAACAATAGGACGCTTTGGCGTCTTTTTGTTTTATGCAACCTCGGGTCGGCAACGCTGCGCGCTGGCTCAATTTAGCATTTCACGCCTCTAAAGCCTGACGCTCATCCTGTTATTCGGCATTGGAGCTATTAATTCAAAGGATAAAATTCAGATTGATGAGCTGCTCCTAAAATTGGACCCTATCACCTTCTATAAAGCCCATTTCAGCTAGCCATCTTACCTTTAAGGTGGATTTCTGGAGCAGTTAAGTAATTCCAACTGCTTGAGCGGTGCTTGCGGTGAATCTTGAATTTCCTGAATTGCCTCAACCTTAGCTTTTCAGTCGTTTGGAATTAGGTAGTTCTCTATTGAAATGATGGCACACATCAGGTTGTAGCCTTCTTCAGCGGCGGTCAGCAGGCTATAAGGTTGATCTGAAATTGGGTACGTATGGGCATATTTTAAATAACGGTCGTAAATATCGAACCATTGATGGGAGGTTTCATCACCTATACCTATAAGTTGGGAAACAGCTTTGTGCAAGCCGAGGAAATAACTGTCAGCGTGAAGGTGGAGGCTTTCATGGCCACTAATCTATTAGTTGTGCTTTCGATCAGCCGGACTAGGGGTAAGTATAGGTCTTCGTTCATTTCAACAACGTGAGGTATTGCAGCGGCATCCTACCCGAGCATTCGGGGAGATATAGCGGAAAGTCCGACCCGAGGTACGGGGGACACGCCCTACTAATTACCGTTCAGGAAATTTTCCAGTTGGTCGATCAAAACAAAGTCCACTCGGTTTTCTTTGGAATAGGCAGCAAAATAGCTGGTATTTGTTACAAAAGCCTGACGCACCACCCACTGTGAAAGGACAGGGTTTGAAACCTTGAAGTGTGCGAGAATATCTGCGAGATTGGTTTCAACAAACTGCTTCTTTTTTTCCAACTTGACGAGGTAGGATTTTTCGCCTTTAAAAAACTCGTCAATGTTTTGGCGGACATAATAGACACTGGAGCGGTGGTTGATGTTTTTGGCATCCAGAACGAAGAGTTTTTTAGTGCTTTTGTTGATGCACAACAGGTCTATTTCGCCACAGGGTTCGCGTTTATTAAATGCAGGAGAAAGCCGTTTGAAATTGAGGATTCGCGCTTCTACATTTTCTTCGCCCAGTATTTTTTTTGCTTCTGCTTCGCTGTCTTCTTCCAGGTACTGATCGAGTAAACGATGGCGGTTGTCTATGGCCTTTTGTACGACCGAATTTTTGGGCAACTGGAAAGGGAAGTTTCCATGAAACGGTTGCATCCAAAAGCGCAGCGCATTTGCTACTACTTCATTGCCATAGAGTATTTGGCCGTCTTTCATTTGAATGAATGGAGAAACATTGATCCGCTCTTTGGATCGCATCACTTCGGAGGGGATGAGAACGGCTTTTGCCGGGTATATTCCTTCTTTTAGGCTAAGGAATTGAATGGCGGTTTTTATCTCGTTTTCCGGAATATTGAGTTTATCTATTTCCTGAATTTTAGTAATGATTTCATCCACTGGTTTTATGGTGAGCGGGAAATAGTGTGGGTCTTGCAGGCCGAGAGACCGGAGGGCATGCAGGATGAAAATCAGGTTGTCGTAGTGAAAGCCAAACTGCTGATAGAATGCTGCATCGAGTTCGTGCAATTCTTCGGGCATGGGCTTTACTTCGTCATGCACTTCTTGCTCTGCTGTTGCTCTTGTGTGAGCCTCTTTTGCGTTGCTTACCTTGACTTGGGCACGGTGGAGCATGTAGGCGTAAGTATCTATCACCTCATTTTCTACGTGTGATTCGATAACATACTGGCTGGTAAGGCGAAGAATGTGCTTGCGCAGATCATACTGGATGTGATCGTAGATCATGGTGGTTTCAATGATGACTTTGGCAATAGCCAGTAGTTCTGTCCAGACTTCTGCGGTTACAAATCGCTCGCCCGAAATGCCTTGTTTTAGTATGGTGTGAATAATGTGTTTGGCGGAGACGGTGACTTGAGATTGGGTGTTTTCCCGCTCCTTTGTGGATTCGAGTATATCGTAACGAACGCGACCTTTTGCCTGCATTCCTGACTTTAGTTGGTGCTGTTCTGCTTCGCCTTTTAGAAGTTCCAGTTGTGAGTAAGCATAGGTGAGCAGATGGTCGCTGTATTTGGCTATTTCTTTTTCGAGCATTTCCTGAAGGAAACCATACATTTTGTACGTAAGTGCAATGGCTGCTTTGCCGGTATAATCACCCGATTCATAGCCCTGTTCTACTAAGAACTGTGCAAGTTTCCTGTTTACTGTGGCAATGTCTGTTTCGTTGATTTCTTTTGGCAAACTATACTCTTGCAGACCGGGGTTGTGTGTAAAAAAGGCTTCGACCGAATAGCCTTTTATGTCCAGCGGCAAATGGCTGTCAATTAACTGCTGCGCTGTAGCTTCGGCTTTATCTTCTGATTCGTTACAAAAGAGCAGAATTGATTTGGTCAACTCTTTTATACAAAATCGCTCTCCTGTATTTTCGGGGCTTGAAAACACGTTTTGCAATAGCTGATGATCGAACACCACGACTGTTTTAATGTTTGCGCGCTGAAATTGCAGGGTTTCAAAAACGATTGGATTGTTATCGTTTATTCTTGAAACTGCGGATTGCAGGTAGTCATATCTGGCTATTCCTTTTACAGCGTTGACCGGAAAAACAAACATTTCGTAGTTATTGTATTCAAAGGCATCGTTCATTTTGAACAGCTTTGAAAACTCCGCGTCTAATTCGGTGAGGTAGTCTGCTAACAATGGCATAATGAGATCGTATGTGAAGTGCATGCTTTCTGGGTCTTGTTCATGGCCGCTCATTGGTGGCAGAATCCATACATCGCGCTTCTTCATTCGCGCTAAGTAGGCTCCATGGAAGTTTGAGGTTTCGAGGCACAGGTATATGTCTTCTTTGTATTGGCGTTTAATATTGAAGAAGCCGGGAAACTTAGCTTCAATTATTGCATAGGCTTCGTCTTGATGCAGCGCATACTGTTCTTCCATGAAATACTCGTGCCAAATGTGCGGAACAAAGTACACCCCATCCATTTTCATTCCCGACCTGCTGTAAGAATTGTCATTTCCAATGTAGTAGGCGAACCTGTCCATGAATTCGCCCATAAACCCGCGCATTTTTCCTTCTTTTAAATGGAGTTCCTCCCGCAGAAACTTAAGAAAGTCGAAGGGCTTGCCAATTCTGTTGAATATGGCTTGTAAATCCATATATGAGAGTGGAAAGATTATATCTCCATCCTTCCCTGCGTTTGTTCCGGCCAAACAGTTTAGGGTCGTGTTTTCAAATATTGGGAAGCACCATATTTCAAGGTCTTTTGTAAGTAGTCCATAGGTTTCATTCAATCCGACCTGAAAGTAACCGACCATTTCCTGTTTTTGGATTTGCCGTTTCAGTTTCAGGAGTTTGTTGATCGTTTTAGTAAGGTCCTTGCTGATGTTTTCTTTTGGCGAATGGGGTATTGCGGAAAAAAGGAAAAGTTTGTTGGTATCGACCAATACGGCAAACTCCACCTGGTCTTCCAGAATATTTTGATCGGAGCCTTTTACAAACATTGCCGGGATGTAGCTTCGACTGGTAAAGAATTTCAGGCATTGGTTCCGCAGGCGGGTTTTGAAATTCTCATAAACTGCGTTCTTTCTTTTAGCATCGGCTTTCAGCAAGGCAACGCCTCTTTTCAGGAAGGTGTTGAAATGAATGTGCGGATACAACCAATACATTGAATCGTTTATGGTGGTAATTGGTGAATCGAACAACTCAAAGGGGTGAATGAGGTCAAATATCTTTTGCTGTGTTTTTAACTGGTGATAGCCTAATTGAATGCTGCTTGCATCTGCGCTTTCCAGATCCTGATACTCAAAAAATGGTTTCAGTTCATCAACAAAAGATTGACTTGGAACATAGACATTTTCGCTTTCTTCATTGCTTTCTGGTAATGCCAACATTTTCCGAAGTAAGTCGGATTGAAATTGCAGACTTTCCAAGTAGTCTGCTTTGAAGTTGTAGAGATCGGAATCAAAGTCATCATCCTCATGAAGAAAATACAGATCGGCTATATGTCTGTAATATTCCGCTGGGCGTTCTAATCCGATATTAAAAGGGAAATAGCGTTTACCTTCAATGAAAACAGGAACGGGTTTGCGCTGATCGAAAGCCTCGAAATCTTCCAACATCCAAAAGGTGTCACTATATTCTTCTTCGATCTCTGTAAATAAGAACTGTAAATCTGCCTGCGTAGGAACTTTATTTTCAAACTCAGCAGGGGGAATTGAAAAGAGGCAACCCATTAAAAACTCAAGCCGGGCAGTGTATAGCTGGTTGTTTGGGTGAATCATTAAGGCTTGCAGCCAAAAGAAAAACTCCTGCGGCTCAAACTGTTTCAAATAGGCGGCTTCATCAAAGCCTTTATCTTGGGTTTTAGACATATAAGGTTGCTAAATGAGACACATATGATATGTTTTGTGTTATTGAAATATATGGATTAGCGCGTTACTTCCCAATAGCTTCCCTATGAGGTAGCAAAGACCGCTCCACTATGCGCTTTACGGCTGTAAAATTGGATGTAACATGACTGATTCTGCGCTTGAATCCAAAATGAAATTCATCGTTGTATTTCTGAGCATGATTGGAGTCAATATGTCCATGGGCACCTCTGAGCCAGTTCTAGGAGTTGATTATATGCAATGCAGCAATTGGAAGTTGGCAAAGGACCAGTTTTTCTTTTATTGTTGAAGGCTGTGAGCTGAGCCCTGTGAAAGTGCAACAAAACAGCATGTAGTCCCGCCACTGCTCGAATCGCATTATGTAGGGTGGCCGATAAAATTGTTGATTTCTTGCGATGCGATTAATCCAGACAAGATCTGAGGCGAGAGCCAGTCAGAATTAGAGCGAGCAGGTCAACGAGTCTTATGAGGAATTAGTTCAATTCTATTTCTTCAACCAAGTGATTCGGGATGGTTACTTCTCCTATTAGGTCATGATCAAATCTACTTCGAACCTTCTCCATTTCAGGTCCATATTTGGAAAGCAAATAATGTAATTTAGTTACCGCCGCCTCAGTAGTCATGTCTCTTCCATTGATAAGCCCAACTCCTTCTAGGCTTGTGGAATAGTCAAAAGACACAGATCCTCTGACACACTGCGTGACGATCACAGCTGGTTTCTTTCTTATGTGAATCCCATTGTTGAGTGCTCTTAAAAATCCTTCATGTCCGATAGGTCCGTTTCCTGCGCCGTAACCTTCAATTACTAATGCGTCATATTCCGAAAAGAATGAGTTGATTGTGTTCTCACTAATTCCTGGAAAAATCTTGAGAACCCCTATACGGTAAATTCGATTACGGAAATTATAGAACTGAATCCTCGTGCCGTTGGTAAATCGCCTTGTTAGATCAACGTTCCATGCTCGAGAGGAGAATCTTGCGGTCGGATGTTCTGATAGCGTAACTCCAAAATGAGCCAATTCAGGAAAGTTAGGAGAATCAAAGGCATTGAACGAAAATGAATCAGATTTTGTGGTTCGACATGCGCGCAGAACTCTATTGTCGAAGTAAACGACAACCTCGCGTAATCGTGAGTTAGAAGCAAGCAAAATGGCAGATATGAGTTGGTTTTTGGCATCGCTTCTTGTCTCAAAAAAAGAAAGTTGCGCACCTGTCACCACCACGGTTTTGTTAAGCAAGTGGAGCCCTTCAATCATGAAGGCAAGTGCTGATGCCGTGTAAGCTAAAGTGTCGGTGCCATGTAGAACAACTGCTCCATCAATGTCGCTCTTTTGGATTTCATTAAACAATTTAGCTCCGAGCACATCCCAATGTTTTGGATCCAAATCGGAAGAATCGAAAGGCCGTTCAATTGCTGTAAATTCAAATTCAGGTAGGACTCCTATTTCTCCGATTTTTACTCCGAGGCTTTCAATTCCTGAAAGGTAATCTCGAATCGAGTCTTCCATGATCTGACTCCGCTCCGGTCTTAGTAGACCAGAGTCATTGGGAAGTGATCCTATTGTGCCTCCTGTGTAGATCACAACAATCTTTTTCTTCTTCATATCCACAAATCTCAGTGTTCTTTCGCTGGGTTAATCATGTAAATATAGTGGTAAGGTGATTAATATATGATGTGAAAATCGATAGAAGATCAAGAACTACTTTTTATCTGACGCGCTGTGTTTTGAATTGAAGGAAAGTGCAGTTTCCGTGAGTGTAAATGAGATCTTTATCTATTCCGAATTGGACGAGCTATCTAGAATGCTTTTCTCAATTATTAAGGGACTTTCCTGATTTCAAGACCAGTGTCCATCTTCGGCAATCAACACCCTCACAACCTATACCCCTACACCTCCCTCCCATACGTTTCCACCACCAAAACGCCCCTAATCACAACACTTACCATATCATTTACCCTAATCCATAATATACGTTTCCCAAAAAACTCCTCTTTCATCAAACACCGCCTTCGCGTAAGTTTGAGGAAAACTATATCCATGAAAACACTGCTTACCATCACTATTGCCTGTCTGATGGGGATATCAGTCGCAGCGCAAGTGCATTCCACTTTGTATCTTCAAGGGTCCTACAGCAAACCTCAAAACGCCGATGGAGTGCTGAAACAATACTTCACCGGAGATCATATTTGGCAGGATGAAACTGCCCGGCAATTGGCAGCTACTGAAATCTCAGGAGTGACCTCCGGAGTAGTTGGAATGGAGTGGTATAGCGGACATATCACCTACGGCTTCCGCAATCAACTGGGTATC
>JAGQVX010000119.1 GCA_020437755.1 Flavobacteriales bacterium | reverse complement strand
TTCCGTTGGTGCGTGAATCGTTGAATGATGCACGCAGATCATCCAAGGTGGCAAGGGTACGCTCCAGTTGAGGTGGGTTGTTTACTGCCCACTTATTTTGTGGCGCCAGTCGAACCCGTGCTCCATTCGCTCCTCCTCGCTTGTCGCTTCCGCGGAACGTTGAAGCCGAAGCCCAGGCGGCAGAGACCAGTTGGGATACCGATAGACCGCTTTCAAGAATGCGTTGCTTTAATTCTGCAACATCAGCGTCGGTCACCAACGGATGATCAACAGCCGGAACCGGGTCTTGCCAAATCATATCCTCAGCAGGTACTTCGCTGCCCAGGTAACGCGATTTAGGTCCCATGTCGCGATGGGTAAGCTTGAACCAGGCTCGCGCAAATGCGTCAGCAAATGCGTCGGGGTTCTCATAGAATCGCCGTGAAATTTTCTCGTAAGCAGGGTCGAAACGAAGCGACAAATCAGTGGTCAACATAAAGGGTGCGTGACGCTTGGCCGGATTATGGGCATCGGGCACAAGTCCGGCACCGGCGCCGTCTTTTGGTCGCCATTGATGGGCTCCTGCCGGACTCTTGGTGAGTTCCCAGTCATAGCCAAACAGATTTTCAAAGAAGTTGTTGCTCCATTGGGTAGGTGTGGTCGTCCAGGCGCCTTCCAGTCCGCTGCTGATGGTGTCCTCACCACTGCCGCTACCCATGCTGTTGCGCCACCCCAGTCCTTGTTCTTCTATTCCGGCTGCTGCGGGCTCGGCAGCAACATACTTCGAGGGATCTCCGGCCCCGTGGGTCTTTCCAAAAGAGTGTCCTCCTGCAATGAGTGCTACTGTTTCTTCGTCATTCATGGCCATGCGGCCAAATGTTTCACGGATATCTCGCGCTGCAGCTACCGGATCCGGATTTCCCTTGGGCCCTTCGGGATTCACGTAAATCAACCCCATCTGAACCGCGGCGAGCGGGTTTTCAAGTTCGCGATCACCCGAATAGCGACTGTCCGCCAACCATTCCTGTTCAGCTCCCCAATACACATCCTGCTCAGCCTCCCATACATCTTCCCTTCCTCCGGCAAATCCAAGGGTTTTGAATCCCATGGATTCCAGCGCGCAGTTTCCGGCAAGTATCATCAGGTCGGCCCAGGATATTTTGCGACCGTATTTTTGCTTAACAGGCCACAGAAGCAGACGCGCCTTGTCCAGATTAACGTTGTCGGGCCAACTGTTGAGAGGGGCAAAACGCTGTGTTCCGGATCCCGCTCCACCGCGGCCATCAGAAATACGGTAGGTACCCGCGCTGTGCCATGCCATGCGAATGAAGAATGGACCGTAGTGCCCGTAATCGGCAGGCCACCACTCCTGAGAGTTGGTCATGGTTTCTATAATGTCGCGTTTCACGGCTTGCAGATCCAGCGAACGGAATTCCCTGGAATAGTCGAAATCCGAATCCATGGGATCGGTCAGTTCCGAATTTTGTCGGAGAATATTCAGTTTAAGCTGATTGGGCCACCAATCTTTGTTTGAGGTTCCGCCACCTCCGGCGTGCTTCACCGCACCGCCCGAGAACGGACATTTGCCATTTGTAGTCATAATGGGTGTTTTTTGGGTTTCGAACCTCAAGTTGTCGAATTTCCCTCGGTTGAGTTGCTTAAATCAGATTGATAAACACGATAGGACTATAAGTTTTATCTATAGCTTGTGCTTCGGCTGAAATCCTCATTCCAAGGCTCCGGCCGGCCCTGCCAAATGTGGCCAATGCCTTTGCTTTGCGCATTTACCCCTTGATTCTACATAAAATCCCACCCGGGTGCTTAATTCATCTATTCCATTTCCTATTTTCAACCACTATAAATATTCGTCATGAACAAAGTCCTGATCATCCACGCACATCCTGAACCCCGATCTTTTTGCGCTTCACTGGCCGGAATCGCCTCCGAGGCATTGGTCAAAGAAGGATGCGAGGTGCAGGTGTCCGACCTGTACGCCATGAATTTCAATCCGGTAGGAGGGGAGCACGACTTTTCATCCCGCGGAAATGCAGATTATTTCAAGTACCAGTTGGAGCAGGTTCATGCCTGGGAGAATGGACTATTTACTCCCGAAGTACAGCGTGAAATGGACAAGCTCGAATGGTGTGACACGCTGATTTTTAATTTTCCCTTGTGGTGGTTTGGTCTGCCGGCTATCCTCAAAGGGTGGGTTGATCGCGTATTTGCCATGGGGATGGTCTATGGAAATGGAAAAGGTGTTTACGAGAATGGAACCTATCCCCATAAAACGGCCTGGGCTTGCCTCACCACGGGCGGACCGGAAGTAGCGTACAACACCGGACGTAATGGCGATATCATGCAAATCCTGTATCCCATCAATCACGGAATGTTCTATTTCGCAGGAATGAGGGTGTTGCAACCGTTCATCTCATACGGTCCGGCACGTAAAACAGATGAAGAGCGGGAGGCAGAGATTCAACGCTACATTGCCTACATCGCACAGCGAAGGGAGGCCGCACCACTTTACGGGTAATCAGGGAAATCGACTCCCGGATATTACGTGTTAAAAGGCATCCTGAAAGTACAGCCATTCTTCCAGTTGGTGCATCCATAGGCTGTTTTTCCTTTTACAATGGTGCCTTTGCCACATTCAGGACAAGTGGGGTTTCCTTCCGGATTGAATGTTGCCGCGGTTCGGGTAGGTGGGGGTGCAGTCGTTTCCAGACTGAGAGCCCCATCGGCGGAGAGAATGATTTTACCCTCGACTTTCTCACCCTCCGAAATAAAGCCTTTCATTTTTGGAGATACCCCCTTTTGGATTAGCGTAGCTACTTGCTTATCGGTGAGCTTTTTATCCATGAAAACAAAGGGGATTCTGAAATCGCATCCTTCCTTGAAGCGCAAACAACCGAAACTCGATTTTCCTTTGACCACTTTGCCTTCTTTGCATTTAGGGCAGGCTTCGCCAAATGTTGCTTTACCCCCGCTTTTCGGCCTTTTCTCGGTTGGGGTAGGGCTCAACGGTACGATCGGGGCTTGTTTTTCCGTGCGTACCTCGAATACCAAATGATCCACCATACGCTTCATGTTCTTGATGAATCGTCCGGCGCTGTATTCCCCATTTTCAATGTCGCGCAATTGTTTTTCCCATTGTCCGGTGAGTTCAGCCGACTTGAGGAGCTCGTTGCTTATCGTATTGATAAGCTGGACGCCAATGGGGGTTGGAACGACTTTTTTCTTTTGCCGCTCGGCATATTTCCGTCGAAACAGGGTTTCGATAATGCTCGCTCGCGTAGAAGGGCGACCAATCCCATTGGCCTTCATCAGGTCGCGCAGTTCTTCATCTTCCACCTGCTTGCCCGCGGTTTCCATAGCCCGAAGCAATGTGGCTTCCGTATAGTATTTGGGGGGCTTGGTCGTTTTCTCGGCAAAGCTGGGCTCATGCGGACCATGCTCTCCTTCCTCAAACGGAGGCAGTACATTATCTTCATCCTTGTCGGTAGGTACCGATGCCTTGTCGCCATCAAACAGTACCCGCCATCCCGGCTTCACAATGACCTTCCCACGGGTCACGAAATCCACCCCTTCCACCTGGGCATCTACCTGTGTTTTCGCCACATCACAGTCGGGGTAAAAAACAGCGATGAATCTGCGGGCTACGGCGTCATACACTTTCTGTTCATCGGCGCTCAAGGGAAGTTGTTCGCCGGTTGGGACAATTGCGTGGTGATCGGTGATTTTTTTATCGTTGAAGACTTTCGTGGACTTCCTCAGTTTTTTGCCCAGGAGAGGCTCTGTGTATTTGGCGTATGCCTGCATGCCTTTCAAAATCCCGGGCACTTTGGGATACATGTCAGTAGGCAGAAACGTAGTATCAACACGCGGATACGTAAGGACCTTCTTTTCATACAGCCGTTGGGCAATTTTCAAGGTAGCGTCGGCGGTAAAACTGAATTTGGAGTTGCAATAGACCTGCAAACTGGTAAGGTCAAACAAGCGCGGAGCATATTCCTTGCCTTCCTTTTGCTCCACTTTGGTAATAAACAGATCCTTCCCCTCGATTTTTTGAAGGGCTTGCTCGCCTTCCTCCTGCACCGTGAACTTCCCGGAGGTGGCATTGAAGGTCGTTTCGCGGTAAACGGTTTGCAATTCCCAGTAAGGCTCGGGCTTGAAATTCACGATTTCCTCATGGCGCTTCACTACCATAGCGAGGGTTGGGGTTTGCACCCTGCCAATGGACAATACCTGTTTCCCGGCGCCGTACTTCAAGGTGTAGATACGAGAGGCATTCATCCCCAGCAGCCAGTCGCCAATGGCCCGCGAGCTTCCTGCATAGTATAAATTGTCGAATTCACCTGCCGGCTGGAGTTTTTCAAATCCTTCCTTAATGGCCTCGTTGGTAAGAGACGAAATCCACAAGCGCTTCACCTCGCCGCTATAGCCGGTTTCTTTCAACACCCAGCGCTGAATGAGCTCCCCCTCTTGTCCGGCATCACCACAATTGATAATCAGGTCGGCTTCGCTGAAGAGTTTTTGAATAATGGCAAATTGTTTCTTCACGCCCGGGTCATCCATAATCCGGGTTTGAAACTTATCGGGAAGCATGGGCAGTGAATTCATGTCCCAGCGCTTCCAGTCGGGTCGGTAATCTTCAGGAGGGTACAGCGTGCAAAAATGCCCGAAAGTCCAGGTCACGCGGTAGTCATTGCCTTCGAAATACCCTTCCCGGCGCGTGGTAGCACCAATGACTTTGGCTATTTCCTGGGCAACGCTGGGCTTTTCGGCTATGCAGACGGTAACAGGCATGATTTACTTGTGGGGGACAAATTAAATAAGCCTGTCGGTGAATGTAAAGCCGAGTTTTCAGAAGATATTAAAGGTGCCGCTGATTCAGGAAAGCAGCCATTCGGCAAATGTCAGGGTGCATCCCAAAGCGAATCATGATCCCACAGGTCGCCTGCTCTACAGACAAGTGCCGCTTTTAGAAATCGCGGTAGACGGGCATCAGATTGCTCACGAAACCGATTTGGATAATACCATCGGTGTAATTTGCGCGCTGGTTGCTTTCATTGCGGTAAATGAACGAAGCTTGTGCACGTAGATTGAGCTTTTCGAATATCAAATACGTAAACTTCAACTCGTTCCAAACCAAGGCCGATTTCAGTCCTTGCGCCCAGGTATTGCCCTGGTCCTGGAAAGGTGAAGCGTAGGATCGGAAGATATTTCCACCCATGTTCCTGTCATCGGGATCACGCCCGTAGTTGGCCCAGATGAAGGTATTGTCCAGGGTCCATTTCTTATTGCCGTAGTGAATATTCAGAACCCATTCCATAAAATTGGTACCCAGCGGATGGGCTACTCCCTGATTCAAATGTCCGTACGCCTGCGTCACGGATCCATGCGTGTAGGTGAACGGACGCACAGCGTTGAATTCCGATTGCAAATTGAACCCTTTGAACATGTCGAATACCTTGAAGCCGAGTTGGTATCCAAATTTGTTTCCCCACCATCCGGTAGAGGCTTTGATTTGCCCCAGGAGGAACTCATCGAGGAGTAATTGTCCGTAGAATTTCAACTTCTTGTTGGCTCTGATTCCCATACTGAACGCAAGGATCACGTTATCGGCCGATCCTTGTTGAAACTCCACCGGCCGGTAGAAAATAATCGGGTTTACGTAGTTGATTTCAATACCGCGGTTATTGAGGGTGTCCACAGCTTGGTAAATGACCATTTCATAGGCACTGAGGTTGAGCCATTTGGTGACGTTGTACGACAGGCCGTGCATGGCCACGAATTTCTTGGGCGCCTTTTGCGGATCACGAACGAGGTGAATGTCGCGCATTTGTGTCCACAGATTAATATAGCGCACCTTCCAAATCTGGGTGTTGATCTTTGCGTAGGGGTACGGAGCTGCATTGTGGCTCACGATCAGGGTGCGGTACCCGTCTCCCCAAAAATGCTTGTCGCGCCCTACTTCCACACTGAATACCTTATCAATATTCCAGGCTACTTTTCCGGTGTAATAATGCGACGCATAGTTGGCTCCATCGCGCACGGCATAACCCACACCGGGCATGACACCCAGGGAATCAGCGTATCGGGTGAGGTAGTTGGGGAGGCGTTCATACTGGTAGGCATAACTGGCCTCGGCCCACAGCTTATCTTTGATGTGGGTTGAAAGCTGAATTCCGGGTGATGCTGCTCCAACAAAGCCATCTTGTCCCATGACCTGATAGCCGGCGGTCAGTCCGGTATAGGCATTGATCGAAAGTTGCGACTCTTTAAAATTCAGTGAAGAATCTCCGTTGTATATCGCTCCCGAAACCATGCCGGGTTGAAACGGACGAAGCTGCGCGTGCATGCTGTCACCCATTTGCTGAATAGCTTTTTCCCTGTCACCCAATGAGGAGTCTACCCAAATTTGAGCCTCGCCACTAAACCCTGCAAGCAGCGTGAATAATAAAGCGATATGGAAATGTGCCCATTTCAACGATTCACGCGGGGTTTGATGAAGAAAATGGTTTGTGCAATCAGCAAGGCGACTCCACCTACAATGAGGAAAGACACGTTGGGACTATCCGTGGGCATAAAGGCCGTAAGGACGATGATAAACAACGAATATCCATACAGCGTAAGCGCTACCTGGCGGTGGTTCATTCCCAAGGCCAGCAACTTGTGGTGGATGTGGTTTTTATCGGCACTGAAAGGAGATCTTCCACTGAGTGCTCTCACGGTAAAAACCCGTAACGTATCTACCAACGGATAACAAATGAGCGCCATGGCAGCGACGGGCTTCGACACCCCGGCAATCAGTTCGGGGAGACGAGCTTTTGGAAATTCGATCAATTTCACCGCCAGGACAAACAGAACCACGCCTATGATCAATGATCCGGAGTCGCCCATGAAGATCTTGGCCGGATTGAAATTGAAGAACAAAAAGCCAAAGAGAGAGCCGGCCAGACTCGTAGCCAGCAAGGCCAGTGGGAGGTCGCCGGTGGTAAAGAACCAAAAAGCAAACCCCATGCTGGAAATGAACCCAACCCCGGCTGCAAGTCCGTCGATACCGTCAATGAGGTTGATGGCGTTTACGATTACGATGTAGGTGAAGATGGAGAGAATATAGCTGGCCCAAATGGGAATGGTGTCGAACTCCATCAATCCCCAAAACCGTGTGATGCGTATATCGGCCATCATTACCAGGATAAATCCCACGAGGAAGTGCACAAGCAGCTTTTTCGAGGGGCTTACTCCAATGATGTCGTCTTTGAGACCCAGAAAGAACAGAATGAACATGCTGGCTACCAGGTATTTGAACTCGCCGAGGGCGGCCAGTACATTGTAGTTGGCGCCAAATTGTGTTTCCTGAGATGAGGGAAACCATAGGGAATAGGCCACTATTGTTCCCGCGAATATCATAATGCCGCCAATAGTTGGTACACTGCGGCGGTGCAATTTTCGGGCATCTCCGGGTTCATCAACCAAATGCTTGAGCTTTGCCACTTTGATAAGCGAAGGCGTTGCCAGCAGCACAATGGCAAAAGACGATATAAACCCCAATACTAGTTGTTCCACGTTGTTCGCATTCGTTAGTTAAAAGTCGTAGTACTTGTTGAACAAGGCCGTCCGCAGTGTGAAGTACAGCCAGTCTGTTCGGTGATCCACCCCGCTCAGTTTCCAGTAGCGATGAATAAAGCCAACCGAAAAATTGAGGGTAGATTTTGGATTGACAAATATACCAACTTGTGCATCGATGATGTTGGTTTGGCTCACGCCGGGGAATCCGGGCTGCACAAGCTCGGGTGTGAGTGATCCTGCAGTGCCTTCTTCATGCAGCAATACATGGGCTTTCACCTGCCCAAACCACCTGCGGTGGCGGTAATTGACCGCACCAATAATTTCCTCAAACTGAGAACCTGAAGGATGTGCCAGCGACTGATTCATATGGGTGTAGCTCTGGTCGGCATAGGTGGCCGCATAGGTGCCCGATGTGGCACGATTATACTCCAGTTGCAGATGTAAAAAGGGCATCAACACGTCAAATGCCCGGATCCCTGCCTGGTATCCCACTTTTCCATTGAAATTGTCCAACGCCAATTGTCCGTAAACCATCAACTGATGTAGGGGATTCACGCGGAAATTGACACCCAGTAGCGTATTGTTGTGTGCGTCCATTCCCTGAATGGCAGAATTTACACCAATCACAGGAATGAATTGTGCAGCCTCTAGCGGGCGAGTTCCAGAAGTATCTACACGTTCCCATACCACGGCTTCGAAGAGTCCCACTTCTACTTTCGGATGCGGCACGTAGCTGAGGTAGTACATGCTCAACCCTTTTCTGCGAAAAAGCGACTCAGGAACTTCTCCGCGGGGTAGTCTTTTGAGGGTGATCAATCCCGCGTACATCCAGTCATAATGCAGTTTTCCCTGCAGCGCATTGTAATGGGCTTTGAGGTAGGGATAATTCGACGCAGCATCCGAAAGCAGCACTGATCGATACCCATGTCCCACGAAGTGCTTGCCATGTCCCACCTGGATGTTGAGCGGCGTGATGGGGGTAAAACTCACCCAGCCGTAAGAGCTGTTGTAGTCAAACTCATTGACGTTGAATTCCTTGATACGCCCTTGTCCGGGTACCACCTCGTATCGGTCGATATAATCGGTGAGGTAGGTGGGGAAATGACTTTGGTTTTCGAAGATGAACGATTGAAAGGATACGGCCTTACCAATTTGCCCCATAAGCACTGCTCCCCGCGTATTGGTGTAAATCAGCGCGGTGTCTTGCAGGCCTGTGATATCCGAGAAATCATGACCCACGTTCAGGTCAAACAACGGATCAAGTGTGGCCTTGAAGTTGGGCTGGTCCACAATAAACAGGTTGTCGCGAAAGAGTTTCACGGTAGCCCGATAATAGTACTTAGTCGAGTCTTTTTCGTAGCGGAAGACATGCGTCAAGTCCAATTCCGACTGAAGCAGGGGTTTGAGACCCAGGTGAGCCGCGGTGTCTCCAAGTGCTACGCCCCGGTCAACTTCAAGCTGCAAAGTGCGGTTGAGAGGCAGGGTGTACTGTTGTGCATCTGAAGTAAGTCCTGTCAGGAGGAGAAACCATAGTATCAGGTGGTATGTGCGACGGGGTGTCAAGCGTTGACCAAACTTTGATAATCGGCGTAAACCTGCTCAATGCCTTCCCTCAGTTCAATTTTATGCTTCCAGCCCATGGAGTTGATAAGGCCTACGTCCATGAGTTTGCGTGGGGTGCCATCGGGCTTTGTGGTGTCCCACACAATTTCACCTTTAAATCCCACCACATCGCCAATGGTTTCTGCAAGTTCCTTGATCGTAATGTCCTCACCGGTACCGATGTTGACAAACAGCTTGTCGTTGTAGTTCTGCATGAGGTACACACATGCTTCGGCAAGATCGTTCACATGAAGGAATTCGCGCATCGGACTGCCACTTCCCCAGCACACCACTTCGTTGTTGCCGGCTTCTTTGGCCGAGTGGAATTTGCTGATCAGCGCGGGAAGCACATGCGAATTCTGAAGGTCGTAGTTGTCGTTGGGTCCGTAAAGGTTGGTAGGCATTGCGGAAATAAAGTTGCAGCCATATTGATCACGGTAGGCTTCGCACAATTTGATACCGGCAATTTTCGCAATGGCATAAGGTTCGTTGGTCGGCTCCAGGTCTCCCGTGAGCAGGTAAGCCTCTTTGAGAGGTTGCGGCGCCATTTTCGGGTAAATGCAAGATGAGCCCAAAAACAGCAATTTTTTTACGCCGTGTACATAGCTCGAATGAATCACATTGGCTTCAATCATGAGGTTGTTGTACAAAAACTCGGCGCGGTACACGTTGTTGGCCTGAATGCCCCCGACTTTGGCGGCTGCCAGGAACACAAAATCAGGTTTTTCCTCACTGAAAAAGGCATCGACTGCCTGCTGATCCATTAGGTTCAACTCAGCCGAGGTACGTTCAATAATATTGTTGAATCCCAGTGATTTAAGGTGGCGTGAAATGGCCGATCCCACCATTCCTCTATGTCCGGCGACGTAGATTTTATCCGTGACTTGCATGGCGCAAAGATAGCCATTCATTGGGGTTTTTAGTCTGCAATTCAGGAAGATATGGCATTCGCCAAATGCGCTATCGCGTCTGCACATCCAGGGCATCCCTCAAACCGTTTCCAACGAGCATAAAGGACAACACCAGGAGCATAATCATCACTCCGGGAAGAATGGACAAATAGGCCAAATCGGTAGTGATGAGGGCATAGTGTTCTTTAATCATATTCCCCCAGGAGGGAATAGGGATTTGCGCTCCAATTCCCAAAAAGCTCAACCCTGCCTCTATGAGTATAGCCGAGGCGAAATTGGCCGCGGAGATCACAATTACCGGTGCCAGCACATTGGGGAGGATGTGGACAAACATGATACGCGCATCCGAAAAACCGAGGGCTCTGCCGGCCTCTACGAATTGGAGCTCACGCACGCTAAGCACCTGTCCGCGCACCACACGTGCCACTTCTACCCACATGGTAAGGCCCACTGCGATAAACACTTTGTCGAATCCTTTGCCAAAGGCAAACACAATTGCCAACACCAGCAATAGCGTGGGAATAGACCACATTACGTTGATGATCCACATAATAAACTTGTCAACCCAGCCACCGTAAAAGCCTGCCAACACGCCAAAGGTCATCCCCACGAACAAAGAGATCAGGACGGCAATAAACCCCACGCTCAAACTAATCGCACTGCCGGCCATGAGTCGGCTTAGTAGATCTCTTCCGTAGCGGTCGGTTCCCAACCAATAGGTCTTTTCGACTAGGGTGTAAGTATGGAGCCAATCAAGCTTTTCCTGATCCGACCAATCGGTGCCGTGTGGAGCGCAATCGGCAAAGGGAATAAACTTTACAGGAGATTGCAATGACGAAATGGGTGAATCGAATTCGTGGTAAGCAATACCCTTGGCGGTGGTTTCAACGGGCACTACTGCTTTCCAGGTGTAGTCATTGTCCCAGCCGTAGGAAATCCATTTTTCCCAGGCGCCGGGCGGAGTGGTTTCACCTTTGAATATGCGCAGTTGAGTAATGCGAAGTACAGGTTTCTGTCGCGAAATCTGCACCTGCTGATCGTTGGCGTTGGTTGTATGATCGGGACGAATAAACGGTCCGGCAAGTGCTACGAGAATCATGAAGACGATGAATAGCAGTCCGGCCATCGCCGTCTTGTTTCGCCTGAATTTCAACCAGGCCGACCGTTTCGAAATAGAGCCCTCACGTTCCACAAGTCAAAGAACGGGGAATTGGTTTAAATGTAGAGGGGAAATGGGGAAGGAAAAATTCAATTCATCCGATCGTCTATGATGGGTGGTTACAGATCATGCATTCCTCGCAGGTATTCTTAGGTGAAATGAACACCAATGCGCACTCCAATCATTCCACGATCAACCGTTGTGTAG